>NZ_JBEYVC010000026.1:0-87243 GCF_040643855.1 Streptomyces sp. NPDC047072
GTCGAGATCCGCGCTGTCGAGCCGCTCGTGGGTGAACCAGTCGACGTGCACCTCCTGGTCGAGGAGGCGATTTGCCGGGACATCCGCACCAATCTTCCCTGATCGAGGGGGGCGGTGGGGTCGGCGTCAGTCGTCGTCCGTGTCTGCGTCGCCTATGCCGATCACCGTCAGGTGGGCTCGTTCCAGGGTTGCGTCCTCCAGGCAGCCTCGTAGGCGCATGCGGTCGTGGGGGGTCAGGGCTGGGCGGACCACTCCGGCGTAGAGGCCGTCGCCCAGGTCGCCCAGGGTCGCGTGGTTCAGCGGGACCGACGTGGAGTCCCGGCAGCGCTCCCACACCTGCTCCGCGGCGAGCGCGCGCCGCCCGGCCGACAGGTCCGTGCCGCGCATGTCGACCTGGACGACGACGGAGGTCGCCGCGCTGTCGTTCGCGCCCCCGTCCCGGGTCTGGGTGAGATCGGCGAGACCGGCCACGAGCCCGCCGAGCAGGGCGGTGCCGACGACGGCGACGGCGGCGACCCGGGCGGTACGGGTCCGGGAGCGGCGGGAGACCAGCGGTGGCAGGTCCTCCAGGTCGTCGGGGGAGGCCGGGCTGGGTGCCGTCAGCACCGCCAGCCGGCCGGCGAGGCGCCGCTCGGCCGGCCGCGCGGTCGCCGACGCGACCCGCTGCACCACCCAGGCGATCCCGGACAGCAGTACCCCGGTGACCATGAGCACCGGCACGAACACGTACGTACGCTCGGCCGGCTCCTCCAACCAGCGGAAACGGCCCGCCGTGGTGCTCGACCGGCCCGCTGTGGTGCTCGATCGGCCCGCTGTGGCGCCGGGCTCGGGCGCGGTGCGCAGCCGGGCCAGCGCGTCCTCCTGGCGGGCGGCCAGCTCCCGCTGCCGCCGGTCCGAGTCCCGCAGCCGTTCCTCGATCCGGGTGAGCCGGCCCAGCAGCACGAGCCCGAGCAGCATCACCTCGACGACCAGCAGCAGCACACCGCAGAGCAGGGCACGCTGCCACTGCCAGCGGTACAGATAGACGACGAGATACGTCCCGGCCCCGGCGGCGGCGAGCCCGGCGAAGAGATAGGCAAGCCGTCTCATGACACGCCTCCGGGGGAGCGGCGCGGTATGCCTGCGGGGCGCGCGGCTGATGTGGTGCCGGGGTGGGGGTTCGGTGCGGCGGTGGGTGGTGCGTCCGGTGCGTCGGTGGGTTGTGCGTCGGGTGCGGCGGTGGGCTGTGCGGCTGACGCATCGGCGGGTTGAGGGGTTGAGGCCTTGGCGGGTTGAGCGGCTGACGCCTTGGCGGGCTGTGCGTCCGGCGCGTTTCCGGCCTGGACCTCTGCCGCGTTACCGTCCCGGACGTCTGCCGTGCCCCTGGACCGCCCGTCTGCCGCGCCCCCGTCCCGGACGTCTGCCGCACCCCCGGGCAGTCCGTCTGCCGCGTCTCCGGGTCGGCCGTCCGGTGCGTCCCCTCGCCGGCCGTCCGGCGCGTCCCCCTGCCGTATGTCCGGTGCGTCCGCCGGGCGTACGTCGCCGGTTGTTCCGTCGACGGTGAGGCGGGAGCCCGGCGGGAAGCGGCGTACCGCGTCGGTGGCGCCGACCACCGTCGGCAGGCCGAACTCCCTTGCCAGTACGGCGAGATGGGACAGCGGGCTGCCGGTCTGGGCGACCAGGCCGGTGAGCCGGGGCAGCAGCGGGGCGAGCGCGGGATCCAGCGTGCGGACGACCAGCACGGCGTCCGGGGGAGGGGTCCCCGTCCCGTCCCAGACGGTCCCGACCGCCCGCCCGCCGGACACTCCACGCCCACCGTCCCCACCGCCGCGCTCGGCGACGACGGTGCCGTCCGCGGCGAGCCGGAAGGCGTCCGGCAACGGCGGCGACTCGGCGACGGGTATCCGCTCGGCCAGATCACCGGGCAACGGATCCCCCTCCAGCCCGGCGGCGAACTCCTTCCAGCGCAGCAGCACGACTCGGGACGGGTCCACCCCCAGCCGCCACGCCCCCTCCCGCACAAGCCTGACCTGCAACTCCTGCACCCACCGGATACGGAGCCGGAGGGCTTCGCGGTGGGGGAGGACGGGGGTGCGGGTGGGAAGCTCGGCAAGGGCAGGGGTCCGGGCGCGACGCTCGCCGAGGGCCGCGGCATCGGCGCCCCGCCCGTGACCCTCTGTGCTCGGCGCCGCCGGCAACCTCACCCTTCCCCCCACACTCGGCGCCGTCAGCGCGAGGATCACCGGTGTCCCGGCGATCGCCTCCGTGTCGGTCAGACCCTGTGCGCGGGCCTCGGACAGGGCGGTCAGAGCGAGGCCCGCGCCCGTGCGGCCGCCCGGTGTCTCCGGCAGGAGCGCGCCCGCGAGGGCCTCCTGGGCGTGCAGGGAGACCAGGACCGCGCGGGTCCAGCGGAGTTCCGCGGCCAGTTCGGGCGAGGTCAGCGTGTGCGGTGCCGGCACCTGCGCGAGACGCGCGTCGACGTCGGCCACCAGATCCGTCGCCAGCCCCGGCAACGCCGCGCTCAGCCGCCCCACCCGCCAGGCCGCCCCGAGCCGCCGCGCCCCCGGCGCCGGGTTGAGCAGCGCGAGCCACCGGTGCCGGGGCGCGACCGCGCCGAGCAGTCGCAAGTCCGCCGCGGCCCGCCCTCCGACCGTCCTCACGACCGGCACAGTCCGCAGCAGCCGGCGTGACGCACTGCCCCCGATGTCCAACGCGGCCGTGAGCCCCCGGGCCATGGGCGCCACCCACAGGTCCTCCTCCAGCGGCGCCAACCGCCCCGGCAGCGTCTCGGCGACCGGCCCGGGCCCCAGCAACCGGGCCCCGCGCGGCGGCCGTGCCGCCATCGCCGTGATCGGCCGGCTCTGGAACAGCCACAGCCGCCCGCCCTCGTCGAACCCGAACTCGATGTCCTGCGGCCCCCCGAACACCCGCCGCACCCGCCGCGCAAGCCACGCCAGCCGGACCAACTCGACGCGGGTGAGCAACGCCCCGGCCTCCGGCGGCACACCTGCCTCCCGCAGCACGCTGGCCTCCACCGACACGCCAGACTCCCGCGGTGCACCAACCTCCCGCAGTGCTCCGGCCTCCGGCAGCACACCTGCCTCCCGCAACACGCTGGCCTCCACCGACACGCCAGACTCCCGCGGGGCACCGACCTCCCGCAGTGCTCCGGCCTCCGGCAGCACACTGGTCTCTAGCACCCCCCTAGCTTCCGGCGGCACACCGGTCTCTCGCACCCCCCTAGCTTCCGGCGGCACACCGATCCCCGACGGCACACCGGCCTCTCGCAGAGCTCCGGCCTCCTGCACCGCACCGGACTCCTGCAACACACCGGCCTCCCGCGGCACGCCAGCTTCCAGCGACCCCCCAACCTCCGGCAGCTCCACACGCAGCAAGCGCCCCCCGCGCCCCAGCCAGTAGTCCGTGCCCGCCTGCGCCCCGTTCACCAGGCTGTCCGGCCCGCCCCGCACCGCGCTCACCAGCATCCGGTCGGTACGCCCTTCCACAGGGTCGGCCCCGAACATCACCCCGCCGACCCGCGCGCTCAGCATCGGCTGCACCAGCACCGCCATGGGCGCGGTGGACCCGTCGGGCCGGTGCGCCGAGTCGAGCACGGTCCGTACCGCCGTACGGAAGGCGGCCCAGCCGCGTACGTCCAGCACGGAGGCGAACTGTCCCGCCAGCGACGACGCCTCGGTGTCCTCCTGCGGGGACGAGGACCGTACGACGAGGGGGAGGGCACCGCCGTCGGAGAGCTCGTGCCAGGCGCGGTGCAGGTCGGAGGCGTGGTCTTCGGAGGCGTGGTCTTCAAGGGCGGGGGAGAGGGCCGCGCCGTAGGTGATCACGAACCCCGGCAGCACCGGGAGCCCCGCACCAGCCGCACGGGCGAGGTTCGCGGCCTTGGACCCGGCGGTCACGGCGGCCGCGGCGAGGGGCCGGTCCAGCGGGACGACGGGGCCGTACGCCTCGACGGGACCGTACGTGTCGACCGGGCCGTACGCCTCGACCGGGCCGTCCGGGACCGTACCCCGACGGCTGTCCCCGTCGCGTGCACCCTCTCCGTGACGTTCATCGAGCGTCGTCATCGAACACCCTCCAGGACCGACCGCCAACAGGGGGGACGCGCGGGGGTGGCCCTGCGCCTGACGACGGAACGAAGGATGGGGGCGGGCCGCTGCCGGGCCGGAGCGGACACGACGACTGCTCGCCTCCTGTTCCGATGATCCCACCGCTGTTCGCATCCCTGTAGCCCGTAAGCCACTTTTCGGACAGAAGGTGCGGGAAATCGGGACCGCGCAGGAGGGGGCGGTCGGTGGCTGGTCCGGCGGGAGCAGACGCCCGGTCGTTCCCGGGCAGGAGCGGGGGAGGCGGGGGTCCTCCGAAGGCAGGATGCAGAGCCCTGGGGCAGCAGGGTGCCGGAGCCCCTACCCCGGATCCGGCGGCAGCGCCCCGCACAGCGCCTCCAGCGCCGCCCCGTACGCACCCTCCGAAGGCGTCGCGTACCCCACCACCAGCCCGTCGTGGACCGCCATGTCCGCGTCCCGCGCGGCCGGGTGGCGGTACTCCGCGAGCCCGTCGAGGGCGACGCCCTGCCAGGTCGCGGCCTTGACGGCGGACCGCTCGCTGCCGGGCGGCAGCCGCAGCACCGCGTGCAGACCGGCCGCGACCCCGCTGACCTCGATGTGCGGCGCGTGCTCGGCGAGCGCGGCGACCAGCCGGTCCCGGCGCCGACGGTAGCGCTGCCGCATCCGCCGTACGTGACGGTCGTAGGACCCGGAGTCGATGAGGTCGGCGAGCGCCAGCTGGTCGAGGACGCTCGCCCAGGCCTCCCGCTCGCCCTTGGCCGCGAGCACGTCACCGACGTACCGCTGCGGCAGCACCATCCACCCCAGCCGCACCGCCGGTGACAGGCTCTTGCTCACCGAGCCGATGAGGATCACCCGCTCCGGATCGAGGCTCTGGAGGGCGCCGACGGGCTTGCGGTCGTAGCGGAACTCCCCGTCGTAGTCGTCCTCCAGGACCACCCCGTCCCGCGCGCGGGCCCAGTCGACGACCGCGGCCCGCCGCTCGGCGTGCAGCGGACCGCCGGTCGGGAACTGGTGCGCGGGCGTGAGGAGTACGGCCCGCTCCCGCCCCAACTCCTCGACGCGCGCGCCGTGTTCGTCGAGGGGGAGCGGCACGGTCCGCACCCCCGCGGTTGTCAACAGCTCGCGGTGGAAGGGGAGTCCGTACGCCTCCACGGCCAGCGGACCCCTGAGCACCCGCCCCGCGAACAGCAGCCGCAGCGCGTGCGCGAAGCCGGAGCAGACGACGATCCGCCCCGGATCCGTGCGCGCGCCCCGCGCCCGCGCGAGGTACTCCGCGAGCGCCGTCCGCAACTCGATCCGCCCCGCGGGATCCCCGGGCCCGAACACCTCGTCGGGCGCCTGCTGGAGCGCCCGCCGGTACGACGCCAGCCAGGCCGCCCGTGGGAACGCCGACGCGTCGGGCGTCCCCTGCCGCAGGTCGTACCGCGCGCGTACGGCGGGCCTGCGCGGCGGATGCGTCCTGTGTACGGCGTTCCGCGGCGGCGCGGTCCTCGGCGGCTCGGTCCGTTCCGCGACCCGGGTGCCCGAGCCCTGGCGGGCGGTGAGCCAGCCCTCGGCGACGAGTTCGGCGTAGGCGTCGGCGACCGTGTTGCGGGCGACGCCGAGGTCGGCGGCGAGCGAGCGGTACGGGGGGAGCCGGGTGCCGGGGGCGAGCCGGCCGGTGCGGACGGCGTCACGCAGGGCGCGGGTGAGCGCGGCGCGGCGCCCGCCGGGGCCGGACGGCTCCCACTCAAGGTGCAGGTCGGAGCCGATCCGCTCCGCGGAATTGACCCATGAATCCGCCATGGAAATGCACCCTACAGCCGGTCTTTGCGGCCCGTAGGTTGGACGCATGACGACGCAGACGAACACGACCCCCGCGCCCGTACGACCGACCGAGCCGATCGAGCCGACCGAGCTGGCTAGGCCGACCAGGCCGACTCGGCTGAACCTCGCCAAGACCGCGCCGAAGGTCTTCCGTGCCCTGGTCGGCTTCGACGCCGCCGCCCGCGAGGGCCTCGACCCCGCCCTCGTCGAACTGATCCAGATCCGCTCCTCACACCTCAACCACTGCGCGTACTGCCTGCACATGCACACCAACGACGCGCGCAAGGCCGGCGAGAGCGAGGACCGCCTCCACCTGGTGCCGCTCTGGTGCGAGGCCCGCCACTTCTTCACGCCGCGCGAACAGGCGGCGCTGGCCCTCACGGAGGCGGTGACCCTGATAGCCGACGGAGGCGTCCCGGACGAGCTCTACGCCGAGGCGACAACCCAGTTCACAGAGGAAGAACTGGCCCACGTGTTGTCAGTGATCCTCACGATCAACACGTGGAACAGGGTGGCCCTGGCCACAGGAAAGCTGGCAGGCACGGACGAACGCGCCTGACGCACACCGCACATGGCAGGACCGGCGTCTCTGTCCGCCGGTCCCCTGGATCCGCCGCGGGACGCCGCCGCGCCCCTCACACCGTCATCGGTCGGTCGAACGGCCCAATAGGCGCCGGAAGTTGGGAGTTCCCCGTCAGATAGCGATCCACCGCCGCCGCCACGGCCCGCCCCTCCGCGATCGCCCACACGATCAGCGATTGCCCCCGCGCCGCATCCCCCGCGGCGAACACCCCGGAGACGTTCGTGGCGAACTCCGCGTCCCGCACCACCGTCCCCCGAACAGCCATCTCCACCCCCAACTGCTCCACCAGCCCGTCCTCTTGATCCGGCCCCGAGAACCCGAGCGCGAGCAGCACGAGATCGGCCGGCAGCATCCGCGCCGTCCCCTCCACCGCCCGCCGCCCCGCATCCACCTCGACGAGATGCAACGACCGCACACGCCCCTCCGCATCCCCCGTGAACCGAAGCGTCGACGCCGCGAACAACCGCGCGTCCGCGTCCGCCCCCGGAGCCGTCCGAAGATCCCGCGCCTCCTCGTGCGCCGCCGACAACCGGTAGATCTTCGGATAGGTCGGCCACGGCTCGACGTCCTCGTCCCGCTCCACCCCCGGCTGCGCGTAGATGTCCAACTGCGTGACGGACGCGGCCCCTTCACGCACCGCCGTCCCGAGACAGTCCGCCCCCGTGTCCCCGCCCCCGACGATGACGACATGCTTCCCGGCGGCCGACAGGGGGGAGGCCTCCAGGTCCCCCTCGCACACCCGGTTGGCCGGCGGCAGATACTCCATCGCCTGGTGTATCCCGGCCAACTCCCGCCCCGGCACGTCCAGTTCCCGCCACGCCGTCGCCCCCGTGGCGATCACGACCGCGTCGTACCGCGCGCGCAGCTCCGCCGCCCCGACGTCCCGCCCGACCGCCGTGGACGTACGGAACTTCGTCCCCTCGGCCCGCATCTGCTCGATCCGCCGTTCCAGATGGTGCTTCTCCATCTTGAACTCGGGGATCCCGTACCGCATCAGCCCGCCGAGCCGGTCGTCCTTCTCGTACACCACGACCGTGTGCCCGGCCCGCGTCAACTGCTGTGCCGCCGCCAGCCCCGTCGGCCCCGACCCGATCACCGCGACGGTCCTTCCGGACAGCCGGTCCGGTGGCTGCGGCGGGGCGAACCCCAGTTCCCAGGCCCGGTCGGCGATGGCGACCTCGACGTTCTTGATGGTGACCGCCGGCTGGTTGATGGCGAGCACACACCCCGCCTCGCACGGCGCGGGACACAACCGCCCGGTGAACTCGGGGA
Source organism: Streptomyces sp. NPDC047072 (assembly GCF_040643855.1). NCBI lineage: Bacteria > Bacillati > Actinomycetota > Actinomycetes > Kitasatosporales > Streptomycetaceae > Streptomyces > Streptomyces sp. NPDC047072. Next base: position 7,729 of record NZ_JBEYVC010000026.1, read on the forward strand.
AGTTGTTCGTCGCGTGCAGACGATCCGCCGCCTGCCGCCAGTCCTCCCGGGAGACCAGGTCGTTCCACTCGGGGATCAGATTGCCCAGCGGACAGGCGTCGTGGCAGAACGGGATCCCGCAGTCCATACAGCGGTCCGCCTGCTTGCTGACGATGGGCAGCAACGCTCCGGGGACGTACACCTCGTCCCAGTCCCCGACCCGCTCCTCGACCGGCCTGCGCGGCCAGTCCTGGCGAGGCGTGGTCATGAATCCCTTGGGATCGGCCATGGCGGCTTTCCTTCGCGGTGACGAGCGACCACGACGGCCCTGCTGTGCCGGACCGACGGTCACTACGAGGTGGCCGTGCGTCATCGGGCGGCACTGTGGCAGAACTTCTTTCGGCCACGATACGACGCATCGGCCCCTTGCGCAGAGTGCCGGTCGGCGGCCGGACAGCGCTTGCTCGCAGCGGGGTGCGGAGTCCTGCTCAGCCGGGCCTCAGCGGGGTCCCGGCGGGGGCTCGGCCGGGTCTGGGCCGGGTCTCAGGGATCGTGGCTGGGGATTCAGGTGAGAGCGAGCAGGTACGACAGCGCCGCCGCGGCCGAGGCGGCCGTGCGGACGTGGTTCCACGTCGTCCACTCGCGCACGTACGTCGGCCAGTACGCCGCCGCCTCCGGGGTGCCGGGGTCCAGCTTGAGCAGGGCGTCGTTGCGCGGCACGTTCGCCACCAACGTCAGCCCGAACGAGCCGAACAGATACAGCGCGCTGCCCAGCAGCAGCTCCACCGTCCCCTCGTCCGGCCACAGCACGAACGTCACGACCGCGATCACCGCGCACAGCACCGCCGACCCGGCGAACAGGGCCATGAACGGCGGCCGTAGCGCGCTCACATTGATCGCGTTCATCGCCGCGACCCCCTGAGCGGGCGGCAGATCGGCGAGCCCCCGCATCACGAAGGTCGAGAACCCGCAGAACACCCCGGCCACCAGCCCGGTCCCCAACACCCCGAGCACCACCAACAAAAAGTACGGCCCGTCAACCATCCCGCCACCAACTCCCCCGTCCGACCGAGACCTACCCCGGTATCACCTGTTCCCACAAGTGAACCCAGAACCCCCCACCCCGACCATGCCCACCCCGCGCACCCCCATACGCAATCGTCCAACCAACCGAGACCCCCACCCTTCGAGCCTCCGCCGTCCCCTCCACCCACTCCCTGCCCCTGCTGAAGCCACCCCTCCACCGGCCTCCCGCTCTTGCCGGCGCTTCATCTATGCCAGCCTCCTGCTCTTGCCGGTGCCTCCCCTCCGCCGGCCTCGCGTTCTTGCCGGTGCTTCGCCTCCGCCGGCCTCGCGTTCTTGCCGGCGCCTCCCCTCCGCCAGCCCTGTGCTCCTGCCGGTGCCTCCCCTCTTGCGGCTCCCTGCCCCTGCCGATACCTCCCCTCCAGCCCGGCTCCTGCTCTTGCCGGTCCTTTCCTCCGCCGGCCTCCTCTTCCTCCCTGCTCCCTTTCCTCTGCCGGCTTCCGGCTCCTGCCGGTCCCTCCTCCCGTCGGTCTCCTGAGCCTCGCGGTCCCTCTTCCCGTCGGTCCTTTGCTCCTGTCGGTCCCCTGTCTCCGCCGCGACGGCGCGCAACCACGACGTCGCATCCCGGCGGTGCCGAACTCCCCTCAGCCCCCGGCCTCTCCTCCCTCGCCCCGCCGCCACTCCGCCAGCACCGCCTCCACACCCCCCGCGATCCGCCGCCGCGCCTCATACCGGGCCACCCCACTCATCAGCAACTCGTCGTACGGCGTGTCCAGATGCCGTACGGACGCCACCACCGCCGACACCACCGCCCCCTCCGACAGCGCCCGCCCCGCCGTACTCCGCCCCACCCGCCCGCTGCCCCGCAGCGACGCATGCGAGGCGATCCCCCGCGCCCGCTCAACAGGACACCCGGGAAACAGCCGAAGGATCTCCGCCGCGAACGCCTCCGCGAACCGCACGTCCTCATCCGCCCGCCGCCGCGCATCCCGCACCCGGCGCCGCCGCCGCGCCTCCGCGTCCGCCAGGCACCGCACCTCGGCCCGCGCAAGCCCCGTCTCCTCGACGAGGACCCCCTGCCGCTCGTAACGCCCCTTGCGCCGGTTGAACCGCACGACCACCGCCGACAGCGCACTCTCCTCCCGCGCCCGCCGCGTCAGCGCCGTGTCACCGCGCGGCAGGAAGACCAGGTGCCCGAGGTCGGCGCAGCCGAGACACCGCGGCACCCCGTCCTCCATGACCAGCAGGGCCAACGGCCCACCCCGACACTCCGCACAGTGCCGTCTCCTCAGCGGCTGGAAGACGAGAATCCTGGTCCGGGACGGGGGAGTTGCAAGACCTGCCATGGAAAGTTCATTCCCCGACCGCCCCCACCACCGACACCCGCACCCGATGCCGACTCGGCGCTTCGACCTCGTCGACCACCGCCACCGCGAGATCCGCGTACGACAGCACACTCGGCCCACTCTCCGGCCCGCCCCCGAACACCCGCTCCTCACCCCACCCGTACCGCCCCGTGCGCGGAGCACCCTGCTCCAGCCCACCGCCCGGCGTGAGCATCACCCAGTCGACCGCCTCACTTTCCCCGTCCCTCCGCAACCGTTCCAACCCCGCCGCGTGCGCCAGCGCGAACGGCCGAAACTCCGGCGGGAACACCGCGGGATCGTCCATCACCGGCCGCCCGTCCGCCCCGAGCTGGTTCGCGAACAGCCCCACAGCCACCAGCCGCCCCACCCCCTCACCCGCGAGCCCCTCCAGCAACGCGTCCGCCGCCCTCACGAAGAACTCCGGATCCAGCGTGTCGAACCCCTGCTCCGGTCCACTGAACGGCGACACCGCGTGCACGGCGGCCACGTGGCCACCCACGACCGCCCTCGCCGACTCCCGGTCGGTCACATCCCCGCGGACGACGGTGACCCCGTCCGCCCCGAGATCCGGATACCGCGAGGGTTCACGCACGACGGCCGTCACCTCGTACCCCCGCTGCCGCGCCTCGCCCGTCACAGCTCGCCCGGCCCGTCCACCCGCACCGAACACGACGATCCCGCTCATCCCAACCTCCCTGCCGAGAACCGCACTTCACGGTCCGACCTGGACGTTAGGCACCGAAGGCCCGGTTACTTCAACGGTATCGGCGCTACCCTCGGCCCATGACCGACCCGACGGACGGCACCCGGCTCGCCCCTCCTCTCGACCCCGACATGTTCGACCCCGTCTGTCCCTCCTCCGCCATACCCTTCCGTGTCGGTGACAAGTGGACGGGAATGGTGATCCGTTGTCTGGAGGCCGGCCCTCGTCGGTTCACCGAACTCCGCGTCCCCCTCAAGGCCGTGACCCCGAAGGTCCTCAGTGAGACCCTCCGCGCGATGGAACGCGACGGCCTCCTCACGCGCACCGCCTACGACGAGAACCCACCCCGCGTCGAATACGCCCTCACCCCCCTCGGCCGCACCCTCCTCCCCCTCCTCGAAGCGGCCCGCGCCTGGAGCGAGACCCACCTCCCACACCTCCTCGCGGCCCGCCGCCACCACGACTCCCCCTGACCCCCTCCCGACGCACCGACTCTCGGCGCAGCCCGACCGACCGCCGCCCCCCCGCGAACCCTCGCCTGCCGCCTGCCGCCCGCCCGCAGACGTTCACCGCAGACGACCGCCGCTCACCCCCCTCCCCGCAGACGACCGCCGTCGGCGCGCAGCTGCAACGCATCCCACCCACCCCCTGTCGCATCATGGGCCCTGTGCGACTCCAAGCGATCACCTGGGACCGACTCGCCGACCAACTGGCCGACCGCCTGCTCGATCTGAAGCCGGCCGACGACAGCCCCTGGCCGCGCGTCGCTCTCGACGGCGCCCCGGCGGCCCGGCCGGGCGACCTCGCCGAGCGGATCGGTGAAGCCCTGCGCACCCGCGGCCGCCCCTCGCTCGTCGTCGGTACGGAGGGCTTCCTGCGCCCCGCCTCGCTCCGTCTCGAGTACGGCCACCACGACCTGGAGGCCTACTACAACGGCTGGTTCGACACCGGCGCCCTCTGGCGAGAGGTCTTCGGCCCCCTCGAACCCGGCGGCGACGGCCGAATCCTGCCCGACCTGTGGGACCCGGCCACCGACCGAGCCACCCGCAGCCCCTACGTCCAACTCCCGCCCGGTGGCGTCCTGTTGCTCCACGGCCCCCTCCTGCTGCGCCACTGGTTCCCCTTCGACCTGACCGTCCACCTCCTCCTCTCCGAGGGCGCCCTGCGCCGCCGTACCCCCGAGGCCGACCACTGGACCCTCCCCGCCCACGCGCGCTACGCCGAGGAGGTCGACCCCGCCGCCACGGCCGACGTCCTGGTCCGCGCCGACGACCCCCGCCACCCGGCCTGGAACGGCTGATCCGATCAGATCGCTCCCCAAACCGCTTTTATATGCGCGTGCATCTAGTTAAGGTGGCCGCATGACGACTTCCTCTCCCGGGTCCGTTTCCGCATCCGCATCCGTCTCCTTCGACGACTCCGTACGCGCCCTCCTCGACGGTAAGAACTTCGCCAGCGTCGCCACCCTCGGCCCCGACGGCGCGCCCCAGAACTCGGTGGTCTGGATCAAACGCGAGGGCGACACCGTCCTCTTCTCCTCCACCGACGGCCGCCAGAAGGTACGCAACCTCCGCCGCGACCCCCGCATCAGCCTCTCGGTCTACGACCTCGCCAACCCCTACAGCTCGGTCGAGATCCGCGGCACTGCCGAACTCCTCCCGGACCCCGACAAGCGGCTCCCGCACGACCTCTCGCACAAGTACCTCGGCATCGACCCACCCGGCGAGAAGGACGACGAGGTCCGCCTGATCATCCGCGTGGTCGCGCGGAAGATCGTGGGCTTCTCGGCCTGAGCCGCCGTCCCGCCGCCGAAGGGCGGCCCCGGGTTCCGGGTGCGGGTGCCGAGGGGCGCGGCGAGAATGTAGGGCGCCGGGACTTGCGGTGCCCCTCGCGCCGCGCCGGCCGCCCGGCATCGGGAGGTACTCCATGACCACCGCCGGAGACATCATGCACCGGGGCGCCCAGTGGATCCCCGCCCACGAGACCCTGGACCGCGCCGCCCAGCTGATGCGCGAACTCGGTGTGGGAGCCCTGCCGATCAGCGACGAGAACGAACGGCTGTGCGGCATCCTCACCGACCGCGACATCGTCATCGGCTGCGTGGCCGTGGGCCACGACCCCTCGAAGATCACCGCGGGCGAGATGGCCCGGGGCACCCCGCGCTGGATCGACGCGGGCGCCGACGTGGACGACGTGCTCCACGAGATGCAGGAGCACCAGATCCGCAGGCTCCCCGTCATCGAGAACAAGCGCCTGGTCGGCATGATCAGCGAGGCCGACCTCGCCCGGCACCTGACGGAGGAGCAGATCGCCGGGTGGGCCGAGAGCGTCTACGCCCGCCGTTGACCCGCCCGCCTGCGGTCCGCTCGCGGATCGCCCCGGTCACAGCCAGCCGTTGCGCCGGAAGCCCCGGTACAGCACCAGGCACGCGACGGCTATCACGCCCATCACCAACGGGTAGCCGAACGTCCAGTGCAGCTCCGGCATGTGGTCGAAGTTCATGCCGTACACCCCGCAGACCATGGTCGGCACCGCGATCACCGCGGCCCAGGCCGTGATCTTCCGCATGTCCTCGTTCTGTGCGACCGTCACCTGCGCGAGGTGCGCCTGGAGGATGGAGTTGAGCAACTCGTCGAAGGCGGCGATCTGTTCCTTGGCGCGCAGCAGATGGTCGGAGACATCGCGGAAGTACGCCTGTATCTCCGGGGCGACCACCTGTATCGGCCGGGTGGAGAGGTCCTCCAGTGGGCGGCTGAGCGGCACCACCGCCCGCTTCAGCTCCAGGAGTTCGCGCTTGAGCTGGTAGATGCGCCCCGCGTCGACCCGGGCGCCGTTCTCCGCGAACACCGCCGTCTCGACCAGGTCGATGTCCGACTGCATGGAGTCGGTGACGTTCAGATAGTCGTCCACCACATGGTCCGCGATCGCGTGCAGCACCGCGGCCGGCCCCTTGGAGAGCTGCCGGGGGTCGGACTCCAGCTCCTCGCGGAGCGGACCCAGCGATCCATGGCTGCCGTGCCGGACCGTGATCACGAAGTCCTGGCCGACGAACACCATGATCTCGCCGGTGTTGACCACCTCGCTGGTCGCCGTGAGTTCCTCGTGTTCCACGTAGCAGACCGTCTTGAACACCGCGAACAGCGTCTCGCCGTAGCGCTCCACCTTCGGGCGCTGATGGGCCTCGACCGCGTCCTCGACCGCCAGCGGGTGCAGGTCGAAGAGGTCGGCGATGCCCTCGAACTCGTGGTCGGACGGTTCGTGCAGACCGAGCCAGACGAAACCGTCCCGGGTCTTGCGCAGGTGTTCCACGGTGTCGACGAGATCGCCGTCCGTGGGGACCCGTACCCCTTCCTTGTACGTCACGCAGTTGACCACCGAGGTGCCCAGCGGGGACCGGGCGTGGTGGCTGAGGTCGACGCGCGGGCGCCGCCTGGCCAGCCGTGCCACCTTGCGCAGGCCGCCGACCCTGCCCAGGCCCGTGACCTTGCGCAGATTCCCTGCCATGGACATCTGGATCTCCTTGCGTGGATCTCCCCGTTCGACGCGTTTCCGCGCCCTGGCGAGCCAGTGTGCCAGGCCGACGTAAGCACCGGGTGAGCCTGTGGAAACGGGACATTCCGCTAAGTTCCCGCCTGTGGACAACTCGCGTCGACCGCTCCGGACAAGCCCGGCAACTGGGATGATCGCGTCATGACGCGAACCGACGGGTATCTCCTCGCCAACCAGCAGGCGGAGGCGGCAGAACGTTTCGACGCCTTCGCCACCCTCTTCGACCCCACGACCTTCCGGCACCTCGAAGGATTCGGCATCGGACCCGGCTGGCGCTGCTGGGAGGTCGGCGCCGGCGGCACGTCCGTGGTGTCCTGGCTGGCGAAGAAGGTCGGCCCGACCGGGAAGGTCGTCGCGACCGACATCGACACCTCCCGGCTCGTGCCCGCGGCCCGCCCGCCGGTGGACGTCCGCGTCCACGACGTGAGCGCCGAGGAACCGCCGGGGGAGGGGTTCGACCTGGTGCACGCCCGGCTCGTCCTCGTCCATGTCCCGGACCGGGAACGGGCGTTGCAGTCGATGATCAAGGCGCTGCGCCCCGGCGGACGGCTCCTGCTGGAGGATGCCGACCCCGCGCTCCAGCCCTTGACCTGCCCCGACGAGTACGGTCCCGAGCAGCAGTTGGCCAACCGGCTGCGCCAGGGCTTCCGCAAGCTCCTCGCCGACCGAGGCGCCGACCTCTCCTACGGCCGCCGGCTCCCGCGCCTGCTGCGCGAGGCGGGGCTCCGCCAGGTGACCGCCGACGCGTACTTCCCGCTCGCCTCGCCCGCCTGTGCCGCCCTGGAGTCCGCCACGATCCGGCAGATCCGCGACCGGCTCGTCACGGAGGGCCTCGCCACGGACGAGGACATCGACCAGCACCTCGCCAACGTCGCCTCCGGCACGATGGATTTGGCCACGGCCCCGCTGATCTCGGCGTGGGGGCGCAAGGCGTAGGAAGCGGGAGGAGAGCGGGAGCGGACGCGCCGACCGCCGATGTGTCGACGCGCCGCCCGCCGACTTGCCGACTGCAAATGAGCCGACCGCCGACGCGCTGACCGCCGCTCGGCGATCGGGCGGCCAGGCGACTATGTGGCCGGGTGGCCAGACGGCCAGACGGCCAGACGGACGAGCGTCAGCCCGCCCCCGGCGGCCTCCCGCCCATCCGTTCCACCGCCGGCGCCCCCGCCCGGCACCCCTCGGCCGCCGCCTTCTCGGGATCCGCGCCCGTCACCAAGGCGGCCAGGAACGCGCCGGTGAACGCGTCACCGGCGCCGGTGGTGTCCCGGGGTGTCGCCGGTACGGCAGGCACCTGGACGCCGACGGCGCCGGACCGGGCGATCAGCGCGCCGTCCGCGCTCTGCTCGGCGACCACCAGTAGTACGTGGCGGCTCAGTTCGGCCGCCGCGTCCGCCGTGTCGGGGAACCCGGTCAGCAGACACGCCTCGTCCCGGCTCGGCAGCAGGACGTCCATGCCCGCGACGAGCTCCAGGAAGCGGCCCACGCCCAGCTCCGTGAGGAACCCCGCCGACGCCGGGTCCAGGCTCACCGGCACACCACGCGCGCGTGCCGCCTCCACGGCCACCGCCACCAGCGCCCGGCTCGTCTCCGAGAACAGCAGGTGCCCCCACAGGTGCAGCCACGCCACACCGTCGAGCAGCGCGTCCGACCAGTCCTCCGGTGCCAGCCGCACCGACGCCCCGCTGTCGGTGATCAACGTCCGCTCGGCCGCGTCCTCCGAGTTGACGAGGCAGATCACCGTCCCGGTCGGCGCGTCGGGATCGACGACGAGATGGGGCCGTACTCCGCACGCGGCCAGCTCCCGCTCGTGCCAGGTGACCGCCTCCGCACCCACCCGCCCGAGCAGCCGTACGTCCGTGCCGCCCTCGTGAGCGGCCCAGCAGGCCACGTTGGCACCGGCGCCGCCCGGCACCGTGCGGATCCTGGCGACCGTGTCCGTACCGCACGCGAGCGGCCCCCGGTGCCGGGCGACGACATCGGTGATGACGTCCCCGACGACCAGCAGCGCACCGTCCGCACCGCCCGGACCGCCAGCACCGCCGGCCTCCGCCGCGCCCCCCGCTCCGTCACGCCCCGGCCCAGGCTGCCGCGATCCGTGCCGCCAGCCGTACGTTGCCCTGTACCGCCGCCAGGTTGGCGCTCAGCGAGGCACCGTCCGTGTGGTCCACGAGGTACTTCAGCAGGAACGGCGTGACCCCCTGCCCGCTCACCCCGGCCTCCTCGCACGCCTGGAGCGCCTCGGCGAGCACGCGCGCGTGCAGCCTGGGATCCAGCTGCTCGCTTTGGGGCACCGGGTTGGCGACGATCAGCGCCGACTCGGGCCCGTCGACGGCGTCCTGCGCCCGCATGACGTCCGCCACTTCGCGCGGAGACTCCAGCGTCCACTCCACGGGGTGCCCTGAGTCGGACAGGTAGAAGCCGGGGAACCGGTCCGTGCCGTATCCGGCCACCGCGACCCCGAGGGTCTCCAGCCGCTGGAGCGTCGCGGGCACGTCCAGGATGGACTTCACGCCCGCGCACACCACGGTGATCCGGGTGCGCGCCCGTCGCGAACACCCGCACCCCGGCCAGGGCGGCCAGCAGCGCCGTTGCCGACACGGTCGTCGCCCCGCTCGCCCCTGAGGCCACCGCGAGCGAGAGATCCCGGTGGCCGACCTTGCGCATGCCGTCCTCGTTGGCGACCCCGCTTCAGCTGTTCCTTGTCCAGGCCAACATGAGCCACCACGGGTCGACGCGCGTCGATCGCCTCGCGCACTTCTTCGGACACCACCAGCACCACGTGCCTGCCTCCCGTCGTTCGGTCTTCCCTGATCTCTGGCGGACGACGGGGCCGGTCAAGCCCTTGCGGGCTGTGGGGGAGGACACCAGCCTGGGGGCATGACGGACAACTCGACACGTCTCGACCATGTGGTCCTCTGGGTGCACGACCCGGTGGCATCGGCCGACTTCTACGAGAAGACGCTCGGCATGCAGCCGCTGAGGCTCACCGACTTCGCCGCCGGAGTGGTGCCCTTCCCGTCCGTACGGCTCAACGACGAGACCATCCTCGACCTGATGCCGCTCGCCATGGCGGAGCGCATGAGGATGGTCCCCGGTGCCGCCGAGAGCGCGGGACACCCCGTCAACCATGTCTGCCTCGCTCTGCCCGCCGACGATTTCGAGACACTCCGCACCCGCCTGGAGGAACAGGCGGTTCCGGTTTCGGGCATCTCCCACGACTCCTACGGAGCCCGCGGCATGGCCAAGCGCAGCTTCTACTTCCGTGACCCCGACGGGAACGTCTTCGAGGCACGGCACTACGACTAGCGAACGAGGGGTCACGCACGCGCGCGTGGCCCCTCGCCGCGGTGCGGTCAGACCGGCCGTACGCCGTCCAGCGCCCCATGCGGATTCAGCACGTACTTGCGGCTGGCGCCTTGGTCGAACTCGGCGTAGCCGCGCGGTGCGTCCTCCAGCCCGATGACGGTCGCGTTGACCGCCTTGGCGATGTGCACACGGCCGTGCAGGATCGCCATCATCAGGCTGCGGTTGTACGTCATCACCGGGCACTGTCCGGTCGTGAAGCGGTGGCTCTTGGCCCAGCCGAGCCCGAGCCGCACCTTCAGCGTCCCGCTCTTGGCGTCCTCGTCGACCCCGCCGGGGTCGTCGGTGACGTACAGGCCGGGGATGCCCAGCGCGCCGCCCGCGCGTGTGACGCCCATCAGGGAGTTGAGGACGGTCGCGGGCGCCTCCGGGGCGTCCCTGCCGTGCGCGCGTGCCTCGAAGCCGACCGCGTCGACCGCGGCGTCCACCTCGGGCTCCCCGAGGATCTGCGCGATCTGCTCCTCCACGCTGCCCTGCGACACGTCGACGGTCTCGCAGCCGAAGCTGCGCGCCTGCGCGAGCCGCTCGGCGTTGAGGTCGCCGACGATGACCACGGCGGCGCCCAGCAGCTGTGCCGACGCGGCCGCCGCCAGACCCACCGGGCCCGCCCCGGCGACGTACACCGTCGAGCCGACGCCCGCGCCCGAACTCACCACGCCGTGGAAGCCGGTCGGGAAGATGTCCGACAGCATGGTCAGGTCCAGCAGCTTCTCGCGGGCCTCGTCCCGGTCGGGGAACCTCAGCAGGTTGAAGTCCGCGTACGGGACCATGGCGAACTCCGCCTGGCCGCCGACCCAGCCGCCCATGTCGACATAGCCGTAGGCCGCGCCCGGACGGGACGCGTTGACGTTCAGGCAGATGCCGGTCTTGCGCTCCTTGCAGTTGCGGCACCGCCCGCAGGCGATGTTGAACGGTACGGAGACGATGTCGCCGACCTCGACGAACTCGACGTCCGGCCCCCGTTCGACGACCTCTCCGGTGATCTCGTGGCCGAGGACCAGTCCCTCGGGCGCGGTCGTCCGCCCGCGCACCATGTGCTGGTCGCTTCCGCAGATATTGGTGGCGAGCACCTTGAGGATGACCCCGTGCCGGCATTTCCTGCCGACCGCCTCGGGGGACACCCCCGGCCCGTCCTGGAGCTCGAGCGTCGGATGGTCGACGGTCCTGACCTCCACCGCGCCCGGCTTGAGATACGCGACTGCCCTGTTCCCGCTCATGTCTGATTCGCCGTCCCTTCGGCTCCGAGCCCTCGGATGCCAGTGGCTGTGCGCACGGCGGAGTCTGCTACCGCCTCGCCCTTCCGGCCAGCCGTCGCGCGCGAACCGCGGGAACTGCTCTCAGAACAGCGGCTCGGGCAGCACGCCCTCCAGGGCGAGCAGCTTCCGCTTGGTCTCCAGGCCCCCGCCGAACCCGCCGATGCCGCCGTCACTTTCGACGACCCGGTGGCAGGGCACCACGACCGGCAGCGGATTGGAGCCCATCGCCACCCCGACGGCCTGCGCGGCCCCCGGCTGCCCGACCCGCCGGGCCAGGTCGCCGTAGCCGACGACCGAGCCGAACGGCACCCCGGAGGCCAGCTCGCGCAGCACCTGCCGGTTGAAGCCCGAGATCAGCGACCAGTCCAGCGGCAGCTCGAAGTCGTGCCGCGCGCCCGCGAAGTACGCCTCGACCTGGCGTATCGCCTCGGCCAGCAGCGGCGAGCCGGGCGCCTCGACCGGCTCGTCGCCCAGCCGGGACGCCAGCTGCTTCAACGACCTGTCGCGCACCGCGTCCGTGGCGTGGAAGACCACGTTGACCAGACCCTCGGGGGTCGCGGCCAGGAGCAGCGGGCCGATGTCCGTCCCGACGACGGCCCACACGATCCGCTGCTCGTCCCGCTCATCGCTGTCCATGCGCCCCACCGTACGGGCCGCCACTGACAACCCGTGCCGACCTGCGGAAACGGCCCGCTACTCGCCCAGTGCGGCCCGCACCGTGTCGGGCCTGTTGGTGATGACCCCGTCCACGCCGTACCCCGCGACCAGCCGGGCGGTGTCCGCGGTGTCCACCGTCCAGGTGAAGACCTCCAGCGGCCTGCCGTGCGGGCCCGTGAAGGCGTGCACGGCGGAGACGTACGCCGTGGAGATGGAGCCGTACGACGGGTTGATCTGGTCGACGAAGGCCGCGTACCCGGGCAGCCTCGCGACGGACGGTGTACCGAGGAAGCCCGTCCTGACCGCGGGCTTCAGTTCGTGGACGGTGCGCAATGCGGCCGCGCTGAAGCTCTGCACGACCAGCCGGTCCCGGTGCCCCTGGTCGAGCCAGCTCTCGTTGGCGAGGAGCTTGAGGGTCTGCTTCTCGATGCCGGGGTACAGCTCGGGGTTCTTGATCTCCAGAAGGAGCTTCTGGTGGTGCAGGTCGACACGGTCCAGGTACTGCTTCAGAGTCGGCACGCGCGTGCCCCTGAACGCCTTGCCGAACCAGCTGCCGGCGTCCAGGCGGGCGATCTCGGCTGCGGTGAAGTCCCTCACCTTCCAGGGCGCCCGGCGGGGGTAGACCTCCTCGACATCGGTGGTGCGTCGCAGGTTGTCGTCGTGCAGGACGACGAGTGTGCCGTCCCTGGTGCGCTGGACGTCGTTCTCGACCCAGTCGATGCCGAGCGCGGCCGCCTTGTCGACGGCCGGGAGGGTGTTCTCGGGGGCGTGGGCGGAGGCGCCCCGGTGGGCGATGACCTCGGTCCGCGCACTCGCGGCCCGGACGTCGGAGGCGGGCAGCAGGAGGGCGGCGGTCCCCAGGAGCGCCATGGCCGCGGCGGCCGCGACACGCGCGTGCATACGTACTCCTCGCGTCGAGCAATCACGTACAGCACCACTGTGACAGCACCGGGTCACCGGCAGGGCGGTACAGAATGGCCACAACCCGAAGGCAGGTGCCCCAAGTCCGCTCACTGGTGCCGCACAACTGGGGCAAGGACGTGTTTCTTTGCCGGAAAATCGTTCGACCATTCCGGTGGGGGTCATACTCTCTGCCTCACTCCTGACCGCCGAAGCGGTCCAGGGAGGGGGGGCGTATTCCGGGAAATTCCAGGACGCACGAAGGCGGGAAGGGCAGCCGCGCATGCAAGGCACGGTCGACGGATTCAGCTACGGACTCGTCACACCGCTGGTGGCTTACTTCATGGCCTGCCTGGGCGGAGCCCTGGGCCTGCGCTGCACCACCAGATCCATGCTGGTCAGCCGCTCCTGGCGGCCCGGCTGGCTGGCTCTCGGATCCGCCGCGATCGGTTCGGGCATCTGGACCATGCACTTCGTCGCGATGATGGGCTTCAAGGTCGTCCAGGCGCCCATCCACTACGACAAGGCGATCACGTTCGCGAGCCTGGGCGTCGCCATCGTCATGGTGGGCATCGGCGTCTTCATCGTCGGCTACCGCGGCGCCCAGGGCACGGCCCTGATGACCGGGGGCGCCATCACCGGCCTGGGCATCGCCTCCATGCACTACCTCGGCATGGCCGGGATGCGCCTGAACGGCAGGCTGGAGTACAACACGCTCACCGTCGCCGCCTCCGTGGTGATAGCCGTCGTGGCCGCCACCGCCGCCCTGTGGGCCGCCGGGCAGGTCCGCGGGTTCCTGTGGAGTGTAGGCGCGAGCCTGGTCATGGGCCTTGCCGTCACCGGCATGCACTACACCGGCATGGCCGCCCTCAGCGTCCATCTCCACGGCACGGGCACCCCCGGGACCGGCGACTCGCCCGCCTCCCTGCTCTGGCCCATGCTGATCGGCCCGCTCGCCTTCCTGCTGCTCGCCGCGGTCGTCGTGATGTTCGACCCGCTGATGGTCATGGGCAAGCCGGTGTGGTCGCCCGCGGAGAACAAGCCGGGCGTGCCCGCCCGTGAACTCGTCCCGCACCCCTCCGCCCGCCGCCCCTCGCTGCGCACCCGACGACAGGCGGACCCCCACGGCTCCCGCACGCCCCAGAAGCGCTGACCTGAAGCGTCGGCCCACAGGCTTTGCGGAACACTCGGTTCCGATCGTGTGCGACCCCCGATGCGATCCCCGACGCGACCCGGTTGTCAGTGGTGGGTCGTACGGTGGATTCCATGCGGCCCGTTTCCCACATCGAACGTACGGTGGCGCCCTTCGAGGTCGTCAGCCCCTACCAGCCCAGCGGCGACCAGCCGGCGGCCATCGCCGACCTGGCCAGGCGCATCGAGGCAGGTGAGAAGGACGTCGTCTTGCTCGGTGCGACCGGCACCGGAAAGTCCGCCACCACCGCGTGGATGATCGAGAAGCTCCAGCGCCCCACGCTCGTGATGGCGCCGAACAAGACCCTGGCCGCCCAGCTGGCGAACGAGTTCCGCGAGCTGCTGCCGAACAACGCCGTCGAGTACTTCGTCTCGTACTACGACTACTACCAGCCCGAGGCGTACGTCCCGCAGTCGGACACCTACATCGAGAAGGACTCCTCGATCAACGAGGAGGTCGAGCGGCTGCGCCACTCCGCGACCAACTCCCTACTCACCCGCCGCGACGTCGTCGTGGTCGCCTCCGTCTCCTGCATCTACGGCCTCGGTACGCCCCAGGAGTACGTCGACCGCATGGTCCCCCTCAAGGTCGGCGAGGAGATCGACCGCGACCAACTGCTGCGCCGCTTCGTCGACATCCAGTACACCCGCAACGACCTGGCCTTCACCCGAGGCACCTTCCGGGTGCGCGGCGACACCATCGAGATCTTCCCGGTCTACGAGGAGCTCGCCGTCCGCATCGAGATGTTCGGCGACGAGATCGAGGCCCTCTCCACGCTGCACCCGGTCACCGGCGAGATCATCAGCGACGACGAGCACCTGTACGTCTTCCCGGCCTCCCACTACGTCGCCGGACCCGAGCGCATGGAGCGAGCCGTCAACGACATCGAGAAGGAGCTGGGGGAGCGCCTGGCCGAGCTGGAGAAGCAGGGCAAGCTCCTGGAGGCCCAGCGCCTGAGGATGCGCACCACGTACGACCTGGAGATGCTCCGCCAGATCGGCTCCTGCTCCGGTGTCGAGAACTACTCGATGCACTTCGACGGCCGTCTGCCCGGCTCCCCGCCGAACACCCTGCTGGACTACTTCCCGGACGACTTCCTCCTCGTCATCGACGAGTCGCATGTGACCGTGCCCCAGATCGGTGCCATGTACGAGGGCGACGCCTCCCGCAAGCGCACGCTCGTCGACCACGGCTTCCGCCTCCCCTCGGCGCTGGACAACCGCCCCCTGAAGTGGGAGGAGTTCACCGAGCGCATCGGCCAGACCGTGTACCTGTCGGCGACCCCCGGCAAGTACGAGCTCTCGCGCGGGGACGGCGTCGTCGAGCAGATCATCCGGCCGACCGGCCTGGTCGACCCCGAGGTCGTCGTCAAGCCCACCGAGGGCCAGATCGACGATCTGGTGCACGAGATCCGCACCCGCACCGAGAAGGACGAGCGCGTCCTCGTCACCACGCTCACCAAGAAGATGGCCGAGGACCTCACCGACTACTTCCTGGAACTCGGCATCCAGGTCCGCTATCTGCACAGCGACGTCGACACCCTGCGCCGCGTCGAGCTGCTGCGCGAACTGCGGGCCGGTGAGTTCGACGTCCTGGTCGGCATCAACCTCCTGCGCGAGGGCCTCGACCTGCCCGAGGTCTCGCTGGTGGCGATCCTCGACGCCGACAAGGAGGGCTTCCTGCGCTCCGGGACCTCCCTGATCCAGACCATCGGCCGCGCGGCGCGCAATGTCTCCGGCCAGGTCCACATGTACGCCGACAAGATCACCCCGGCGATGGAGAAGGCCATCGACGAGACCAACCGCCGCCGGGAGAAGCAGGTCGCGTACAACACGGAGCGGGGGATCGACCCGCAGCCGCTGCGCAAGAAGATCAACGACATCGTCGCGCAGATCGCCCGCGAGGACGTGGACACCGAGCAGCTGCTCGGCTCTGGCTATCGCAAGGGGGCGAAGGACGGCAAGGGCGCCAAGGCTCCCGTGCCCGCCCTCGCCAAGGCGGGCGGTGCCAGGAACTCCGCGAAGGGCAAGGACACCCCGACCGACCGCCCGGCGGCCGAACTCGCCGAGCAGATCGAGGACATGACGGCCCGGATGCGCGCCGCCGCAGCCGACCTCCAGTTCGAGATCGCGGCCCGGCTGCGCGACGAGGTCTCCGAGATGAAGAAGGAACTCCGCCAGATGAAGGAGGCGGGCCTGGCCTGAGCCCCGTCGCGGTGTGTTGCAAGACCGACACAAAGTGCGGTGCGAGGTGCGTCACTGTCAGTGGCCCTGCGTAGGGTTCTGGACAACCGCGGGCGCCGCGGCAACAGGGGACCGGGAGAGGGGACCAGCGCGTGACCGTCAACATGACCAAGGGTCAGGCCATCAGCCTGCAGAAGGACGACGGCGGCAGCCTGACCGCGGTGCGCATGGGCCTCGGCTGGCAGGCGGCACCTCGGCGCGGCCTGTTCGGCTCCCGCACCCGGGAGATCGACCTCGACGCCTCCGCCGTCCTGTTCGCGGACAAGCAGCCCATCGACGTGGTCTTCTTCCGGCACCTGGTGAGCGACGACGGCTCGGTCAAGCACACCGGCGACAACCTGGTCGGTGGCGCGGGCCAGGGTGGTGACGACGAGGCGATCCTGGTCGACCTGGCCCGAGTCCCGGTCCACATCGACCAGATCGTCTTCACCGTGAACTCCTTCACGGGCCAGACCTTCCAGGAGGTGCAGAACGCCTTCTGCCGTCTGGTCGACGAGAACACCGGCCAGGAACTCGCCCGTTACACGCTCGCCGGCGGTGGCTCCTACACCGCCCAGATCATGGCGAAGGTGCACCGGTCCGGCCCGGGCTGGACGATGACGGCCCTCGGCTCCCCGGCCAACGGCCGAACCTTCCAGGACCTGATGCCGGCGATCCTGCCGCACCTGTAGGCCGCGCCGCGCGGCATCCCGACCGACACCACGACAGCAGGGGGACGAGGCGATGGCGGCCGAGCTGGTGCGGGGGCAGAACCACCCGCTCTCCCACGTCCGTCTCGAGATCCGGATCTCGGCCGGCACACCGGTCGTCGCCGGGGCCACGCTCGGTGACGAGCACGGCAAGGTGCACGGCGTCGAGTGGGTCGCCCACCCGGGCGCGCCCACCCTGCCGGGGCTGGAGGTCTCCCGGCAGGCGGCCGCCGACCACCGCCTCGCCGTGGACCTCGGTGCGATGCCGGAGGCCGTCCACCGGGTCGCCGTGCTGCTGGCGCTCCCCATGACGGCGGACGGCCCCGGGCGCTTCGGCGCGGTCGCCGCCCCGTTCGTCGCCGTCACCGGCCTGGACGGCACCGAGATCGCCGGCTACACCCTCATCGGCCTGGACACCGAGACCGCCGTCGTCGCCCTGGAGCTGTACCGCAGGCAGGGCGCCTGGAAGGTGCGCGCCGTCGGCCAGGGCTACGCGGGCGGTCTCGTCGAACTCCTCACCGACCAGGGCCTGCCCCAGGCCCACCAGCTCGCGAGCACCGTCCAGGAAGCGGTGGCCCGCTCCCTCGCCCGCTCGGTCCAGACCCCCGCGCAGGCACCCGCCGTACCGCCGCGTCCCGTGTCCCCGTACGGCGTGCAGGGCGCCCCGGCGCCGGGTGCACCCCAGCCCGGGTACTCCGACGGCCTTGCGCCCTCCGGCACCTCGGCAGCCCCGCACCCGACCGGGCCCACGGGCTCCCCGGCCGCGGAGCCCGCCGCCGGAGCGCCGGGGGCGGCAGGCGCCGACCCCACGGGCTCGCCCGGCGGCGCCGGACCGGCCCGGACGCCCACCGGCCCCGGATCCACCCAGGAGCCCACCCCCGCGGGCCCGGTCGACTATCGGCACCCACGCCGCGGACACAGCACCTCGCCCCCGCCCACGCAGTCACCGACCGCCGCGACTCCCTCTCCGCCCGGCCAGCCCGCGCCGCCCGTCGCCGGGGACGCGACCGGCTGGTCCATGGAGGAGCGGCTCTACAACCAGGTGTGGGGCATGTTCGAGGACCTCGCCCGCACCACGGCCGCGTACCGCAGCGCCGTCGACTTCGCCGACTCCCGGATGGAGAAGGAGCTCGACCAGGCACTGGCCGACCCGCGCAACAGGATCGGCGGCCAGGGCGACACCGCGCGCGAGGCGGCCCGCGCCAAGCACGCCCAGCTCGTCGAACAGGCCCGGGCCGCCTTCGACCGGGACCTCGCCCAACTCACCGCCGAGTCCGAGGTCGTCGAGCCCGCCCTGCCCCCGGCGTACGCCCGCTGGGACAGCCCGGTCTGGCACGGCTACAGAGTGCCGTTCGAGTCGCCCATGGCCGTCCGCCTCGGCGACCTGTGTCTGCCGGAGTCGGCCGAACTGCGCATCCCGATGCTGATCCGGCTGCCGCTGGAGCGCGGTCTGTGGATCGACAGCGGAGCTTCCGGCTCGCTCGACGGTTCGTTCGTCGACGCGCACACGCTGAGCGGACTTGCCATGGACACGGCCGTGGCGCTCGCGGCCCGGCTCCTGGCCGTGCATCCCGCCGGCTACTACACCGTGCACGTCATCGACCCGGCCGGCTCGGCGACGCGAGCCCTGGCCCCGCTGGGGCGCACCGGAGTGCTCGCCGCCCCGCCCGCCGTCGGCGCCGCAGGCGTCGCGGAGACCCTCGCGCGGCTCACCCAGCGGGTCGACCTGGTGCAGATGGCGGTGCGCGGCGGCGCGGCCGACTCCCTCCCGCCGGGCCTGGACACCTCCGAACAGCTGCTGATCGTCAACGACTTCCCGCACGGCTTCGACGACCGTGCCGTCAACCAGCTGCGCTACCTCGCGGACGAGGGACCGGCCGTCGGCGTCCATCTGATGATGGTCGCGGACCGTGAGGAGGCCTCCGCCTACGGCCCCCTGCTGGACCCCCTCTGGCGCTCACTCATGCGCCTGACCCCGGTGCCCGACGACCACCTCGCCGACCCCTGGGTCGGTCACGCCTGGACCTACGAACCGGCGCTCGCGCCGCCCGGCAGCGAGGTGCTCCAGCAGGTCCTCACCCAGGTCGCCGCCGCCCGTACCAAGTACTAGTAAAGCCATCCCTACCTGGGGCTTTGACCTTTCTTTTGCCCTTCACTTTACCTTTCCTTGGTGATTGGGGTACTGTTGTCCGTACGGAGGGGAGTACTCCCTGTCGATGCGGCGTACCCGTCAATACGGACCGGCTTCCGGTCCCGGGGCGTCGGCCCACCGTGGGTGGAAGAGACCTCCGGCAGCGCAACGACGCTGGTTACTTGCCGTTACGTACTGCCGGAGGCGCAGTGGAAGTTTCTACGACCCTGTGGGTCCTGACCATCGTGGGCCTAGCCGCCCTCATCGCGGTCGATTTCTTCATCGGCCGCAAGCCGCACGACGTGTCCATCAAGGAAGCGGGCATCTGGACCATCGTCTGGATCGCCCTGGCCGGCCTCTTCGGCCTCGGTCTGATCGTCTTCGGTGGCGGACAGGCCGGTGGCGAGTTCTTCGCCGGCTTCATCACCGAGAAGTCCCTCAGCGTGGACAACCTCTTCGTCTTCGTCCTGATCATGGCGAAGTTCGCGGTGCCCTCGCAGTACCAGCAGCGGGTGCTCCTCGTCGGTGTCCTCATAGCCCTGGTGCTGCGGGCGATCTTCATCGCGGCCGGAGCCGCGATCATCGCCAGCTTCTCGTGGGTGTTCTACATCTTCGGCGCCTTCCTCGTCTGGACCGCCTGGAAGCTCATCCAGGAGGCCCGCGCCGACGAGGAGGAAGAGGAGTTCGAGGAGAACAAGCTGCTCAAGGCCGCCGAGCGCAAGTTCGGTGTCGCCGACCGCTACCACGGCACCAAGTTGTGGATCGAGCAGAACGGCAAGCGGGTCATGACCCCGATGCTCGTCGTGATGCTCGCGATCGGCACCACCGACGTGCTCTTCGCGCTCGACTCGATCCCCGCGATCTTCGGTCTGACGCAGGACCCGTACATCGTCTTCACGGCCAACGCGTTCGCTCTGATGGGCCTGAGGCAGCTGTACTTCCTCATCGGCGGTCTGCTGCGGAAGCTGGTCCACCTCAGCTACGGCCTGTCGATCATCCTCGGCTTCATCGGCGTCAAGCTGGTCCTGCACGCCCTGCACGAGTCCGGGGTGCACGTCCCCGAGATCAGCATTCCGGTCTCGCTCGGCGTGATCTGCTCGGTCCTGGTCGTCACCACGATCACCAGCCTGAGGGCGTCGAAGAAGCAGGCGGCGGCCGAGGCGGCGCAGAGCAGTGGCGAAGGCGCTCCGAAGGACAGCATCGAGGCCTGACCACGGAGAACGTAGGAAGAACCACCACCAGGAGCGGTGCGCGGCGAATTGCCGAGCACCGCTTCCGGTGCTTCGTTGGAGTCATGGACGCACCGATGAAGTTTGTGCAGATCGTCGACTTCGAGACCGATCGCTTCGAGGAGATGCGGCAGTTCGCCGAGGAGACGGACCAGCGGCTCGCCGGCCGCTCCGGCGGGCCCACCCGCCGCCTCGTGCTGCGGGACCGCAACAAACCCGGCCACTGTCTCGTGGTGATCGAGTTCGACTCGTACGAGGAGGCCATGCGCAACAGCAACGACCCCGAGACCACCAAGTTCGCGGAACACATGGCCACGCTGTGCACCCGGCCGCCGTCCTTCACCGACTGCGACGTCGTGGACAAGACCGAGTTCCAGTGACCCGTCAGGGCCCCGCGCTCCCCGGAGTGCGGGGCCCTGTGCCCTCTGCGACGATCGCCGCATGATGGCTCGGCTCACGACCCGGTGGACGTCCGTCGTACCGGCGCTCGCGGTCGTCCTGCTGGCGTTCACCTGGGGGCGCGATCTGCCCGGCGCGGTCGTGGCCCTCGTGACGCTGGTCCTGGCGGGGGCCGTGCTGGCCGCCGTGCACCACGCCGAGGTGGTCGCCCACCGGGTCGGCGAACCGTTCGGCTCGCTGGTCCTCGCCGTCGCCGTCACGATCATCGAGGTCGCTCTGATCGTCACCCTGATGGCGGACGGCGGCGACAAGAGTTCCACCCTGGCCCGGGACACGGTCTTCGCGGCCGTCATGATCACCTGCAACGGCATTGTCGGCATCAGCCTCCTGGTGGCCTCCCTGCGCCACGGCACCGCGGTCTTCAACCCCGAGGGCACCGGCGCCGCCCTCGCCACGGTCGCCACCCTGGCCACGCTCAGCCTGGTGCTGCCGACGTTCACGACGAGCAAGCCCGGCCCGGAGTTCTCGGGTGTCCAGCTGACCTTCGCCGCGCTGTCCTCGCTGATCCTGTACGGCCTCTTCGTGGCGACCCAGACGGTGCGGCACCGCGACTACTTCCTCCCCATCACCCGCCAGGGCGAGGTCATCACCGTCGACGACCACGCCGACGCGCCCACCGCCCGCACCGCCCTGATCAGCCTGGGGCTGCTCGGCCTGGCCCTGATCGGCGTGGTCGGCCTGGCCAAGGGGGTGTCGCCGACGATCGAGTCCGGGGTGTCCAAGGCCGGGCTCCCGCACGCCGTCGTCGGTGTGATCATCGCGCTGCTGGTGCTGCTGCCCGAGACCATCGCCGCCCTGCGATCCGCGCGCCGCGACCGGGTGCAGACGAGCCTCAACCTCGCGCTCGGTTCGGCCATGGCCAGCATCGGCCTGACGATCCCCGCCGTAGCCCTGGCCTCGATCTGGCTCTCCGGTCCGCTGGTCCTCGGCCTCGGCGCCACCCACATGGTGCTGCTGGCCCTGACCGTGGTGGTCAGCTCCCTGACCGTCGTCCCCGGCCGGGCCACACCTCTCCAGGGCGGCGTCCACCTGGTGCTGTTCGCCGCCTATCTGGAGCTGGCGATCAATCCGTGACCGGCTCCGCGACCGTCACCGGGACCGGCCGCGTCTCCGGCAGCAGCGCGAAGCAGCCGAGGCTCAGCAGCGCGATCCCCGTCAGATACGCGCCCACGCCCCACGGCACCCGTCCGCCCCGCTCCACCAGCGCCGTCGCCACGATCGGCGTGAGCGCGCCCCCGAGGACCCCGCCGAGGTTGTAGCCGACCGCGGCACCCGTGCAGCGCACCCGCGGCTCGTACAGCTCGGGCAGATAGGCGGCGATCACCGCGAACATCGTGATGAACGCGACCATCGCGCCCAGGAAGCCGACGAACATCGGCAACGGTTGCCCGGTCGCGAGGAGCGCCACCATCGGGAACATCCACAGCGCGGCGCCCGCGCACCCGGCCAGACACAGCGGCCGTCGCCCGTACCGGTCGCCGAGCAGCGCCATCAGCGGGGTGAGTGAGCCCTTCACCAGGACCGCGCCCATGATGCAGGGGAGCATGACGGTACGGCTCACCCCGAGCCGTTCGGTCGCATAGGCGAGGGACCAGGTCGTGACGGCGTAGAAGATCGCGTACCCGACGGCGAGCGCACCGGCGGTCAGTAGAACGAGCCGCCAATGGTCGCGTACGACCTCGGCGAGCGGCACGCGCGCGTGGTCGTCGAGTTCCAGGAACCGCGGGCTCTCCGTGAGGGAGGAACGCAGCCAAAGGCCGACCACGGCGAGTACTCCGGCCGCCCAGAACGGCACGCGCCATCCCCACGCCGCGAACTGGGTCTCGGACAGCGTGGCCGACAGCGCGAGCACCACACCATTGGCGAGCAGGAAGCCCAGCGCGGGCCCCATCTGCGGGAAGCTTGACCACAGGGCACGCCGTTCTGCGGGGGCGTGCTCCGCGGTGAGGAGCGCGGCCCCGCCCCACTCCCCGCCGAGCCCCAGCCCCTGGAGGAAGCGCAGCACCAGGAGCAGCACCGGAGCGGCCACCCCGATCGTGTCGTACGTCGGCACGCAGCCGACCGCGACGGTCGCACCGCCGGTCAGCAGCAGGGAGGCCACGAGCACCGGCCGTCGCCCGCGCCGGTCCCCGATGTGCCCGAACAGCACCGAGCCGAGCGGCCGCGCGACGAACCCCACGCCGAACGTCCCGAAGGCGGCCAGTGTCCCCGCCAGCGGCGAGAAGGTCGGGAAGAACAGCGGCCCCAGGATCAGCGCGGCGGCCGTCCCGTAGACGAAGAAGTCGTAGAACTCGATGGCCGTCCCGGCGAGCGAGGCGGCCGCGAGCCGTGGCATGGAGGGCGCCCTTACGGTGCGTACGTCGTGCATGCCGCGTCAACTACCCACCGTGATCAGGGGTTACGGGGGCGCGCGGGGGCGGGTCAGTACGTG
The DNA here is from genome assembly GCF_040643855.1 of Streptomyces sp. NPDC047072. Classification (NCBI taxonomy): domain Bacteria; kingdom Bacillati; phylum Actinomycetota; class Actinomycetes; order Kitasatosporales; family Streptomycetaceae; genus Streptomyces; species Streptomyces sp. NPDC047072. Next base: position 30,900 of record NZ_JBEYVC010000026.1, read on the forward strand.
ACGGTGATGCGCCGCGCGGGGCCGTCGACGCGGACCGTGCCGCCGTAGGGGAGGACGAGTTGGGGGTCGGTGTGGCCGAAGTCCACGTCGAAGACGATCGGAGTGTCGGGGGCGTACATACGCATGGCCCGCAGGACCGCCTCGCGCTGTTCGGCGGCGTAACGGGCGCCCTCCTCCGGGCTGTTGGGGCGCTCGAAGGACCAGGTCTTCGGGCGGCCCATCAACAGGGCGGAGAAGCGGTGCAGAAACCCGCGCTCGCCCATGTTGCGCAGGGTGCGGAAGACCTCGACACCGCTCGGCATCTCCTCCGAGGTCTCCAGGAGCAGCACGTCGCCGTCGTACTCGCCGAGTTCCCGCGCGATCTCGCGGTCGGCCATCAGATGCCAGGCCAGGATCTCCAGACAGCCGCCCCAACTGCGCCCCTCGGCCACGCGGTCGGCGTTCACCCAGGTCCAGCCGTCGCCCGGCCTGGTGGCCGGCTCCTCCTCGAAGGTGGCCGGGTCGGCCCAGTCGCGGTTGACGTCGTTCCAGCGCTCGGCGGGGCGCAGGTCGTAGGGGCCGGTGGTGAACAGGGCGGCCCGCAGGGAGTCGGCCGTCAGCGGGTTCATGGCCACCGGGCGGCCGAGCGCGGTCATCACCGTCGCGCCGTGGTAGCCGACGATCCCGGTGGTGCGCAGGAAGGCGAGCAGGCTCGTGTTGTCGCTCATGCCGAAGAACGGCTTCGGGTTCGCCCGGATCAACTCCCGGTCCAGGAACGGCAGGACGGTGATCTGGTCGTCGCCCCCGATGGACGCCATGACCGCCTTGACGTCCGGATCGGCGAAGGCGGCATGGATGTCCGCGGCGCGTTCTCGCGGCGTCGAGCCCATCGTGCGGGTCGTCGGATACTCGACCGGCTCCAGCCCGAACTCCTTGCGCAGCCGCTCCAGGCCGAGGTCGAAGGGGCGCGGGAAGAGCCCCGGCAGACCGGCGGAGGGCGAGATCACGGCGATGCGGTCACCGGGCACGGGCTTGGGCGGGTACGAGATCGTCGTCATCCCCGGAGGGTACGGGCCGTCCCGCGCGCGGTGCACCGTGATAAACCGGGTCCGAGCAGCCCGCCCGCACCGGACCGGAGGAACCGTGCCCCGCACCCTGGCCAACGCCCCGATCATGATTCTCAACGGCCCCAACCTGAACCTGCTCGGGCAGCGTCAGCCGGAGATCTACGGCAAGGACACGCTGGCCGACGTCGAGGCGATGTGTGCCAAGGCGGCGGCCGCGCACGGCGGCACGGTCGACCTCCGGCAGTCCAACCACGAGGGCGAGCTGGTCGACTGGATCCACGAGGCACGCCTCGACCACTGCGGGATCGTCATCAACCCGGGCGCCTACTCGCACACCTCGGTCGCGATCCTGGACGCGCTCAACACCTGCGACGGCCTGCCGGTGTTGGAGGTCCACATCTCCAACATCCACCAGCGGGAGTCCTTCCGGCACCACTCCTACGTGTCGCTGCGCGCGAACGGGGTCATCGCGGGGTGCGGTGTGCAGGGATACGTGTTCGCGGTGGAGCGGGTCGCGGCGCTGGTGGGGGCGGCGCAGGCGGACGTGTAAGGACCGGTGTCCAGGAGGGGCGGTCCTTACAGCAGTCGTTATAGACGCCCCTCTTAAAGGCGTCCCTCTTAAAGGCGCCCCGCCTCCACGATCCGCCGCAGGAAGCGCTGTGTGCGCTCCTGCTGCGGGTCGCCGAAGATCCGCTCGGCGCTCCCGCGCTCCAGCACCACCCCTCCGTCCAGGAAACAGACCTGGTCGGCGACCTCCCGCGCGAAGCCCATCTCGTGCGTGGCGAGCACCATGGTCATGCCCTCGCCCTTCAGGTCGCGCACGACGTTCAGGACCTCACCGACCAGCTCCGGGTCGAGGGCGGCGGTGATCTCGTCGAGCAGCAGCAGCCGGGGCCGTACGGCGAGGGCGCGCACGATCGCCACACGCTGCTGCTGGCCGCCGCTGAGCCGGTCCGGGTACTCGTCGGCCTTCCCGCCGAGCCCGAGCCGCTCCAGGAGCTCCCGGGCGTGCCGCTCGGCCTCCTCGCGGGCCACGCCGTGCACCCGGCGCGGGGCGAGCGTGATGTTCTCCAGGACGGTCATGTGCGGGAAGAGGTTGTACGCCTGGAAGACCACGCCGATACGGCGCCGTACCGCGTCCTGGTCGACGCGCGGGTCCGTGATCTCCTCGCCGTCCAGCCAGATCGCCCCGTCGTCGATCTCCTCCAGGAGGTTCGCGCACCGCAGGAGCGTCGACTTGCCGGAGCCGGAGGCGCCGATCAGCGCGGTCACGGTGTGCGGGGCGACCTCCAGATCGACGTCCCGCAGGACGACCGAGGTGCCGAAGGTCTTGCGGACGGACTCCATCCGCAGCACCGGTCCGCCTGCCGGCACCGTCTTGTCCGCGAGCACCGCTGCGTCTGCGTCGCTCATGCGATTCCTCCCTGGGCCCGGCGGCGGTCCATCCGCGCGGTCACCCAGTCCGTGAAGCGGGTCATCGGGATGGTCAGCGCGACGAAGACCAGGCCGGCGACGATGTACGACGTGTAGTTCATGCTGCGCTGGGCGATGATGTCGGCCGCCCGCACGGCGTCGATCGCGCCGCCGATCGACACCAGTCCGGTGTCCTTCTGGAGGGACACCAGGTCGTTCAGGAGCGGCGGCACCTGGCGGCGGACAGCTTGGGGCAGCACCACGTGCCGCAGCGCCTGGCGGTTCGTCAGGCCCAGCGAGCGGGCCGCCGCGCGCTGCGAGGGATGCACGGACTCGATCCCGGCGCGGAACACCTCCGCCACGTACGCCGAGTACGTCAGCGTCAGCGCCGTACCGCCGAGCCAGACGGGATCGACGGTGACCCCTTGGAGCCGCAGCGCGGGCACGCCGAAGATCACGATCATCAGGTTGATGATGAGCGGAAGGCCCCGGAAGAAGTCCGTATAGGCGGCCGCCAGCGCGCGCACCGGGAAGAACACGGGCCCGGGGAGGGTGCGGGCGACGGCGATCAGCATGCCGAACACGAGCACCAGCACACCGCAGATCAGCAGCAGCCGGACGTTGAGCCACAGCCCTTCGAGGACCTTGGGGAAGGCCTCGCGCGCGTACTGCGCGTCGAAGAACGTCTCCTTGGTGCGCGGCCAGCCCGGCGCGCTGACCACGACCACGTACAGGACGACGGCCGTGACCAGCGTCGACAGCGCGGCTATCGCGGTCGCACGACGGGCCCGGGCCCGCTTGTGCCGCTCGCGGTCCAGGCGGCGCTGCGAGGGGACGTACGGGTCCTCCACGCCCGGCACGGTGTCCGGAGCGCCCTTGGCGAGCCTCACTTGAGCACCGGCGCGTCGACGGCGTCGGACAGCCACTGCTGCTCCAGCTTCGCCAGCGTGCCGTCCTTGCGCAGGGCGTCCACGGCCGACGACACGCACGAGGTGAGGGCGCTGCCCTTGTCGAGGACGAGCCCGAACTGCTCGGGCGTGCCGCCCTGGTTCTCGAACTGGCCCACGATCTCGGCGTCCGTCACCTGCGCCGAGGTGATGTAGAAGGCGGTCGGCAGGTCGACGACGATCGCGTCCACCTGGCCGTTCTTGAGCGCGGAGACGGCCTGGTCGTTCTTGGAGTAGACGGCTGCCTCCTGCGTCGGCTTCACCACGTCCTGGATGTAGTTCAGGCTCGTCGTACCGACCTGGGCGCCCAGCTTCAGGCTCTTGAGGTCCGCGATGCTGGTGGCCTTCGCGGCCTTGCCGCTCTTGAGGGCGACGACCGCCTGGCGGACGTCGTAGTAGCCGGAGGAGAAGTCCACGGCCTTCTTGCGCTCGGCGCTGATCGACACCTGGTTGATGTCGAAGTCGAAGGTCTTCACGCCGGGCGCGAAGGCCTTGTTGAACGGGACGCGCTGCCAGACGACGGCGCTCTTGTCGTAGCCGAGCTGCTGCGCCACGGCGTAGGCGACCGCCGACTCGAAGCCCTCACCATTGGTGGGCTTGTCGTCCTTGAACCAGGGCTCGTAACCGGGTTCGTCGGTCGCGATCGTGAGCTTGCCCGAGGTCTTGGTGGCCAGCTTGCCCTTGGCGCAGGTGGTGCCGGTCGATCCAGAAGCCTTGGCGGACGCGTCGTCATCGGGCTGCGGGGCGCAGCCGACGGCGGTGGCGAGCAGGGCGATGGTGGCGGCGGCGACAGCGCGGCGCAGGGTGCGCGGGGCAAGGTGCATGGCGGGAGATTGACAGTACGGCGTCCCGTTTGTCGAGGTCACGACGGTAATTGTCCGTATATTGGGAACGCGTGTTGCATTCCTGCGAACGCTTTTCGGACAGAACGCCGGGGCCGCCGGCCGAGGGCGGGGATCGAAAGACCGGCGGCCCGTACCGCGCAGGAGCCGTCTTCCTGTGCGGGGCTGCTCCCAGTTGACTGCGCAACCACGTGTGCCGGGAGCGCGCGTATGGCACCGGCGTGTGTGAAGGGTTCACACGGGGCGCGTGCGCGGAACGGGCGCGGGGCGCACGGGAGTTGGGTTCACCACCGGGGTGTCACCACCCGCGCGCGTGCCACTCCGGCAGATGCGGTCGCTCCGCGCCCAGCGTCGTGTCGTTGCCGTGCCCCGGATACACCCAGGTCTCGTCCGGCAGCACGTCGAAGATCTTCGTCTCGACGTCGTGGATCAGGCTGGCGAACGCCTCCGGATCCTTACGGGTGTTGCCCACACCACCCGGGAACAGGCAGTCCCCGGTGAACACATGAGGGTGGCCGTGGGGGTCGTCGTAGACGAGGGCGATCGAGCCCGGGGTGTGACCGACGAGGTGGCGTGCGGTCAGCTCCACGCGCCCCACGCGGATGGTGTCGCCGTCGTCGACGAGGACGTCGGTCGGTACGGGGATGCCCTCGGCGTCCGCGCGTCCGGCGTACGTACGCGCGCGCGTGGCCGCGACGACGGAGGCGAGCGCCTGCCAGTGGTCGCCGTGCTGGTGCGTGGTGACGACGGACGCGATGCCGTCGTCACCGATGGAACCGAGCAGGGTGTCCGCGTCGTTGGCGGCGTCGATCAGCAGTTGCTCGTCGGTGGCCCGGCAGCGCAGCAGATAGGCGTTGTTGTCCATCGGGCCGACCGCGATCTTGGTGATCATCAGGTCCTTGAGCTCGTGCACGTCGGCGGGGCCGCCGACCGTCACCTGTCCGCTGTACGTCATGGCGGCAGCCTATAGCGGCGGCAGCGAGGGAAGGGGGCCGCCGTCGACCCTCAGCGCCGAGCCGTCCCGGCGGCCGGCGAGCCAGCCGAGGAGGTCGGCCGAGCGGCCGCTGACGAAGAGCGCGGGATCTCCGTCGCGGCCCGTCGGGATGCGGCGACCGTCGTTCTCCTCGATCAGGAGGGCGGGTACGTCGGGATGCCCCCTGAACCGCTCCGCCAGGAAGTTGATCTCGCGCTGCGTGAACTCCTCCGGCAGGTCCTCCAGGCCGTAGCCGATCCCGAGGTCCACGTGGTGCAGTTCGACCTCGGTCCAGCGCCGGAACGGCACCCGGGCGGCCTCGTCCGTGACGCCGTTGCGGAGCTCGACCGTGCGCGACCAGTCCGCCGGGACATCCCCGACCGCCTGGAAGCGGGCCGCGCTCGCGCGCAGGTCGGCGAGGTGGACGTCGAGGGCGCGCGGGGCGTCCCGCTCGATGTCGGCGTCCCGTGCCTCCCCGGACGGGTACATGGGACGCCCCTCCAGGACGTTCAGGAGGGCGTCGGCGTTACGCGCCAGGTGAGCGAGGACGTGCCCGCGACTCCAGCCCGGCAGCCGTGACGGCTCGGCCGCCGACGCGTTGTCCATCTTGGCGACTGCGACGAGCAGCCGGTCGGTCGCACCACGTACAGACGCCAGGTCATGAGCGTGATCAATCATGGTGCTGACCCTAGCCCCGCCACCCCTTTGGGTGAAGGTGGTGAAGCAGTGCCGTAAATCGAATGTGCGTGCTATAGGGTCGGCTGCGGCGTCGGGCATGCTGGATGGCCGGGGATTGTTATGCCTCCCGGGGAATCCGACCGGCGTTGTCAGTGGCTCCCCCTAGTCTGAGAAAGCACGGGGGCCCCGCCCCTGTCACTCCTCTCAAGCCAAGAAAGGTGCGGACCGGCGTGGCCGACCGTCTCATCGTCCGTGGCGCGCGCGAGCACAACCTGAAGAACGTCTCGCTCGATCTGCCCCGCGACTCGCTCATCGTCTTCACGGGCCTGTCCGGTTCGGGCAAGTCCTCCCTGGCCTTCGACACCATCTTCGCCGAGGGCCAGCGCCGCTACGTGGAGTCGCTCTCCTCGTACGCCCGCCAGTTCCTCGGCCAGATGGACAAGCCGGACGTCGACTTCATCGAGGGTCTCTCGCCCGCCGTCTCCATCGACCAGAAGTCGACCTCGCGCAACCCGCGCTCGACGGTCGGCACCATCACCGAGGTCTACGACTACCTCCGGCTGCTCTTCGCGCGCATCGGCAAGCCGCACTGCCCCGAGTGCTCCCGCCCGATCTCCCGCCAGTCGCCGCAGGCCATCGTCGACCGCGTCCTGGAGCTGCCCGAGGGGAGCCGTTTCCAGGTGCTCTCGCCGCTGGTGCGGGAGCGCAAGGGCGAGTTCGTCGACCTCTTCGCCGACCTCCAGACCAAGGGCTACTCCCGCGCGCGGGTGGACGGCGAGACCGTCCAGCTCTCCAACCCGCCCACGCTGAAGAAGCAGGAGAAGCACACCATCGAGGTGGTCGTCGACCGCCTCACGGTGAAGGACTCCGCCAAGCGCCGCCTCACGGACTCCGTGGAGACCGCTCTGGGCCTCTCCGGTGGCATGGTCGTGCTCGACTTCGTCGACCTCCCCGAGGACGACCCCGAGCGCGAGCGCATGTTCTCGGAGCACCTGTACTGCCCGTACGACGACCTGTCCTTCGAGGAGCTGGAGCCCCGCTCCTTCTCCTTCAACTCGCCCTTCGGCGCCTGCCCCGAGTGCACCGGCATCGGCACGCGCATGGAGGTCGACCCGGAGCTGATCGTCCCGGACGAGGACAAGTCCCTCGACGAGGGCGCCATCCACCCCTGGTCGCACGGCCACACCAAGGACTACTTCGGCCGCCTGATCGGCGCCCTCGCGGACGCCCTCGGATTCCGTACGGACATCCCCTTCGCGGGCCTTCCGCAGCGCGCCAAGAAGGCCCTGCTGTACGGCCACAAGACGCAGATCGAGGTCCGGTACCGCAACCGGTACGGCCGCGAGCGGGTCTACACGACGCCCTTCGAAGGCGCCGTGCCCTTCGTCAAGCGCCGGCACAGCGAGTCGGAGTCCGACGCCAGCCGGGAGCGCTTCGAGGGCTACATGCGCGAGGTGCCCTGCCCCACCTGTGAGGGCACCCGCCTCAAGCCGATCGTCCTCGCGGTCACCGTCATGGGGAAGTCGATCGCCGAGGTCTCCGGCATGTCCATCAGCGACTGCGCGGACTTCCTGGGCGAGCTGAAGCTGACCGCCCGCGACAAGAAGATCGCCGAGCGCGTGCTCAAGGAGGTCAACGAACGGCTGAAGTTCCTGGTCGACGTCGGCCTGGACTACCTCTCGCTGAACCGCGCGGCCGGCACCCTCTCCGGCGGCGAGGCCCAGCGCATCCGCCTGGCCACCCAGATCGGTTCCGGACTCGTCGGCGTCCTGTACGTCCTCGACGAGCCGTCCATCGGCCTGCACCAGCGCGACAACCACCGGCTGATCGAGACCCTGGTCCGGCTGCGGGACATGGGCAACACGCTCATCGTCGTCGAGCACGACGAGGACACCATCAAGGTCGCCGACTGGGTCGTCGACATCGGCCCCGGCGCGGGTGAGCACGGCGGCAAGGTCGTGCACAGCGGCTCCCTGAAGGAGCTGCTCACCAACGACGAGTCGCAGACCGGCCAGTACCTCTCCGGCCGGAAGTCGATCCCGCTCCCGGACATCCGCCGCCCCCTGGACCCGTCCCGACGGCTCACGGTGCACGGCGCCCGGGAGAACAACCTGCGGGACATCGACGTCTCCTTCCCGCTGGGCGTGTTCACCGCGGTCACCGGCGTCTCCGGCTCCGGCAAGTCCACGCTGGTCAACGACATCCTGTACACCCACCTGGCGCGCGAGCTCAACGGCGCCCGGAGCGTTCCGGGACGGCACACGCGCGTGGACGGCGACGACCTCGTCGACAAGGTCGTCCACGTCGACCAGTCGCCCATCGGCCGCACCCCGCGGTCCAACCCGGCGACGTACACCGGCGTCTTCGACCACGTCCGCAAGCTGTTCGCCGAGACCACCGAGGCGAAGGTCCGCGGCTACCTGCCCGGCCGCTTCTCCTTCAACGTCAAGGGCGGCCGCTGCGAGAACTGCGCGGGCGACGGCACCATCAAGATCGAGATGAACTTCCTCCCGGACGTCTACGTCCCGTGCGAGGTCTGCCACGGCGCCCGCTACAACCGGGAGACCCTGGAGGTCCACTACAAGGGCAAGTCCATCGCCGACGTCCTGAACATGCCGATCGAGGAGGCCACCGGCTTCTTCGAGGTGGTCCCCGCGATCGCCCGCCACCTCAACACCCTCAAGGACGTCGGCCTCGGCTACGTCCGGCTGGGGCAGGCCGCGACCACCCTGTCCGGCGGCGAGGCCCAGCGGGTGAAGCTCGCGAGCGAGCTCCAGAAGCGCTCCACCGGCCGTACGGTCTACGTCCTCGACGAGCCGACCACCGGTCTGCACTTCGAGGACATCAGCAAGCTGCTGAAGGTCCTGTCCGGGCTGGTCGACAAGGGCAACACGGTCATCGTCATCGAGCACAACCTCGACGTGATCAAGACCGCCGACTGGATCGTCGACATGGGCCCCGAGGGCGGCGCGGGTGGCGGTCTCGTGGTCGCCGAGGGCACGCCCGAGGAGGTCGCGGGCGTCCCGGCCAGCCACACCGGCAAGTTCCTGCGCGAGATCCTCGGCGCCGACCGGGTCAGCGACGCAGCGCAGGTGCCGGCGCCGCGCAAGAGGGCGGCGGCGAAGAAGGCGGTCGCGGCCGGGTCGACGGCGAAGAAGACGGCGACGGCCAGGAGTGCAGCCGGTACCGGGGCGGCGAAGAAGGCGGCGCCTGCGAAGAAGACAACGCGCACGCGCAAGTCCTGACGCACCCCGGGGTGCCCGGCGCCGATCTTGTCGAGGGCCGGGCACTCAGGGGTGGCAGCTCCACTGAAGGGGCGCGGGGTCCGTGTGGCTCCGCCGCGACGGGGCGACCAGCCATACCGCGACGCTGCGCCATCGTGACCACGTGATCGTGCTCTTCACGGGCAGACGCCCGTCCGGTCCGGGCGGGCCGTTCCCGGACGCGGCGGTGCCGTGGCTCGGCGGACGCCTGGAGCTGCTCCTCGCGGGCCTGCGACAGCGGCTCGTCGTCAGCTCGGCGGCACTCCGCGCCGGCGCGCGGGCCGATCTCCTCCTCACCGAGAACCCCGACGCGTTCGTGACGGCCTCGGTGGCGGACAAGGGAGTCGTCGCCGTCACCGGCGGCCACCGCGAGGGCGAGGACCACACCGAGTCGCTGGCGGAGGCCGCCGAGCGACGGGGCCACCTGGTGTTGTGCCTCGATCCGGCGGCGGACACCTGGCACCGGATCCTCGTCCCCGCCCTCCTCGCCGCCGGACACCGGCCGATCCGCGCCGCCGACGCGCCCACCACCATCGCCGTGGTCGTGACCGGCCTCGCCGGGCGTCCCACGGCCGGGTCGGTTCTTCCCCTGCTCGCCACGGTGGGCGAACCTCCGTGTTCTACGACGCCGTATCGCGCTCTCGCTCGCTCAGAACAGCTCCGACGCGTACGGCGGCTGCGCTCCCGCCCGTGAGCAGGTGATCGCGGCGGCGCGGGCCGCGAGGCGGAGCAGGTCGGTCCAGCCGTGCGGGCCGAGACCCGCGAGCCCCTCGGCGGACAGCGCGTCCCGGGTCGCAAGGCCGTGCAGCAGGGCCGCGTTCACCGTGTCACCGGCGCCGATCGTGTCCACGACGTCCACCTTCTCGCCCGGCACGGAGTGCACACCGCCGTCCCGGGTGAACGCGGTCAGCCCGTCGCCGCCCTGGGTGATCACGACGGCCGAGGGGCCCGCGTCGAGCCAATCGCGCGGGGTGCCGCCCAGCCACAGGGCGTCCTCCTCCGAGAGCTTGAGCAGCGACACCGACGGCAGCCAGCTCCTGAACCGGGCCCGGTAGGCGTCCGGGTCGGGGATGAGCCCGGTCCGGATGTTCGGGTCGAGCGCGGTGAACAGGCCCTGCGCCGAGGCCCGTCGCATCAAATCCTCGTAGGCGCTCGCCCCGGGCTCCAGGACGAGTGAGCAGGTGCCGAAGGACACCGCGCGCGTGCCGGCGGGGAGTGCGGCGGGCGCGGAGAACAGCCGGTCGGCGGTGCCGTCCACGTAGAAGGAGTACGCGGCCGAACCGTCCGCGCCGATCGTGGCGACCGCGAGCGTCGTGGGCTCGGCACCGCGCTGTACGGCGGTCACGTCCACCCCCGCCTCCCGCAGCGCGTCGAGCAGCGCCTCGCCGAAGGCGTCGTACGACGTGCGGGAGCAGAACGCGGTGGGGGAGCCGAGCCGGCCGAGCGCCACGGCCGTGTTGTACGGCCCGCCGCCGAGCGCCGGCTTCAGCTCCGCGAGGGCGCCCGGGCCCTGCGGCACCAGGTCGATCAGGGCCTCACCGGCGACGACGATCACGAGACGTTCCTTTCTCGAACTGCGAGGACTGGGAGGGCTGAGAGGGCTGTGAGGACAGCGGAGGTTCCGGACAGCCGCACGACGTCCGGTGGACGAAGGTGCACGGCAGCCGCCGCGTCCGCGCGGGCGTGTCCGGCGCGGCGAGGCGTTCCAGCAGAACCCGGACCGCCTCCGCGCCGATCTCCCGGCTGGGCTGGGCGATCGCGGTGAGCCGGGGCGAGAACAGGTCCGCCCAGGCGAAGTCGTCGAAGCAGCACAGCGCGACGTCGTCCGGCACGGACAGCCCGTGCTCGCGCAGGGCCCGCAACGCCCCGATGGTCATCGCGTTGTTGGCGGTGACCAGCGCGGTGGGCGGCGCGGCGAGGGAGAGCAGCTCGGCGGTGGCCGTCTCCGCGCCGTCCGACCGGGAGTCGCCGTGCACCACGAGCCGCTCGTCGTGGGCGTATCCGGCGGCGGCAAGGCCCTGCCGGTATCCGGCGATCCGCTCGTGCGTGGTGCTGAGCCCGGGCAGGCCGGCCACCAGGCCGATGCGCCGGTGACCGAGTTCCGCGAGGTGGGTGACCAGCCGGGCCATCGGTGCGGCGCTCTCGGCGCACACCTGGTCGAAGCGGTGCGGTTCGCGCGCGTCGGCCGGGTCGACCACCCGGTCGAGGAACACGGTCGGCACCTGGTGGCGCCCGAGATAGGCGAGGAGTTCACGCGGATCCGCCGAGGGCGCGACGATCATGCCGTCCACCCGGCGCTCGTGCAGGAGCTGTACGACCTTGCGTTCGTGGCCGGGGTCGTCGTGCGGGTCGGCGATGAGCAGGCTGTAGCCGTGTTCCAGGGCGCGCGCCTCGACGCCCTGGAGGATCTCCGTGAAGTACGGGTTGCTGATCGCCGACACCGCGAGCCCGATGGAGCGGGTGCGGGAGGTGACCAGGGAACGGGCCAGGGTGTTGGGGGTGTAGCCGAGTTCGTCGACCGCGTCCAGCACCGCCTGGCGGGTGTGGGGGAGGACCGGCCGGGTGTCGTTGAGGACGTGCGAGACGGTCGCCACCGAGACGCCCGCGGCGCGCGCCACATCGGCCATGGTCGGCATCGGGTCCCCTCCCGGAACGGCTCACGGGCCGCTCGGAGTGGCCCAGGCCTCCCGGAACGGTGGCCCACGGCCGGGACGGTATCCCATCCGGAGACGCGCGTAAACGCTTGCGCAAACGTTTACGTCCTGTCACCGACCGGCACCGGCACCGGCACCGGCCTGGACCCCGCGCCCCCTCACTCCCACTCCCACGCGATCCCCACCACCCCCGACCGCACCCGAGGCTCGACCAGGTGCACCGAGTGGTGCCGGCCGGTCAGGGCGAGTTCCTGGCGGTTGCTGCGGGGCGCCGCGGGGGAGTGCTGGGTGAAGCGGTGGCAGCGGGCCGGCAGCGCGTTCTCGTCGAAGCGGACCTGGAGCGCGTACTGTCCGCCGGGCGTCCCGAAGTCGCGGACGTACTCGCGGGAGACCCCGGCCGTGCCGTCCTCTACGCAGTAGCGGAAGAGGAACGTGTCGCCCGCCCGCAACCGGGTGTCGAAGAGGAGTTCCGCCACGAGCACCCCGGTCCCGCGGTGCGCCCGCACGCGCCCCGTACGGCAGTTCTCCAGCGCGTGCACGGTCATGTGCTCCGGCACGCACTCCGGGTCGCCCTGGTGGACGGCCATGAAGCGGTCGACGCCCTCCCGGTGGGCGCGCACGATGTGGTGCGACTCGCGGCTGAGCAGCTCGCGACGGGCCCCGACCGCTATCCGCTCGTGGTGGCCGAGCGTGTGCAGCCCGCCGTCGAGCGGGACGTCCAGCTCGGCCAGCAGCTGGGCGAGGATGTCCGAGGCCGCGACGACCGCGCGGTACGAGCGCGCCGCGGTCCGGCTCGTCGCCGAGCGGTCCTCGCTCTCCGCCAGCAGCCGGATCAGCGACTCCTCCGGCAGATGCAGGATCTCCTCCAGCGCCCGCACGGCCCGCAGCGACTCCGGGCGCTGCGGGCGCCGGGCGCCCTGCTGCCAGTAACTCAGGCTGGTGACACCGACCTTGACCCCGTACCGCGACAGATGGTGCTGGACACGCTGCAGCGGCAGCCCCCGGGCGGCGATCGCGGCGCGCAGCGCCACATGGAAGGGGCCGCCGCGCAGGGCCGTCTCCAGTTCCGCGGCGGCGATGCCGGCGACGTCCGCGTGCTGTGTGGCGTGCGGCATGCAGGGGCCTTTCTGTGAGGGTCCCGGGCGGCTGGTCAGACCGTCGGCGAGGGTGTTCCGGGGTCGTCCGCGGCGGGGAGTTCTTCACATCCGTACGCCGCCGTTCCCGACCCCGAGTTCCCCCGCATTGAAGCGTGTCGACCCATCTCCGACAACACCTGACGCCGAACAGCAGTGCGTATGCGCCCCGGTGGCCGTCAAAGGGCTCAAGTCGGCCTGTTCCGGCCGTCGTTGCCGAGCAGTTCCGTGATCGCCCGTGCCGACAGGGCCGACTTGGGCAGGAACCCGCGGGCCGGACTGCCGTCGACCAGTTCCTCGAAGTCCTCCAACGCGTGCGTGGAGATCAGGATGATGACGGCGGAGACGCTGCGGGCCAGCTCCACCGCCACGTCGAAGCCGCTCTCGCCGCCGAGGTCGAGATCGACCAGGACGACGTCCGGGGTCAGTTCGGCGGCCCGGACCAGTGCCTCCGCACCGGACAGGGCGACGCCGACGACAGGTATCCCGTCGCGTTCCAGCAGACTCCGTGCGGCCTCCAGGAACCGGATGCTGTCATCGACGAGAAGACAGCGCATGGACATGCGGACAGGGTCCCAACAGGCAGGTGATTGCGCTTTCCGGCTACCTGGAAAGAGCCGACGTCTCCAGGTGCCGGTAATCCGCCCAAGTCCGTTGCCCGACCGCCCGGTTGCCGCTCACCCAGCGCAGCGGCACGTCACCGGGGGTAGCATGTGGGCTGCCCTGGGGAGGCCGCGGACGTCCGGTCGAGTGGGGGTGCGTGATGAGGGTGCCGCTCGGAAGGTTCGCAAGGGGCCGGAGGCTTCGCGCCCTGGTCCCGGCGCTGGTGGGCGCCGCCCTGCTGCTCGCCGCCTGCGGCGGGGGCGGCGGCGACAAGGGGGACAGGGCGCGCACCGACACGACCTGCGACGGCAGGATCGACGGCACCGCGCATGTCACGGTGTGGTTCCACGCCGGGCCGAGCGCCGAGTACAACACACTGCGCAGCCAGGTACGGGACTTCAACCGCTCCCAGAAGCAGGTGAGGGTCGAGGTCGTCACGCTCCCGGAGCAGCGGCCGTACAACGAACTGGTGCTCTCCGCGGCGGCCAGCGGCGACCTGCCCGACCTGCTCGACTTCGACGGGCCGCGGCTCTACAGCTACGCCTGGTCCGGCAAGCTCAAGCCGATCGACTCCTGCGTACCGGACGCCCTGAGGAAGGACCTCCTGCCGTCGATCCGCCGACAGGGCACCTATGGAGGGCGGTTGTACGGCATCGGCACCTTCGACTCCGGACTCGGTCTCTATGTGCGGCCGTCGGTCATGAAGAAGGCCGGCATCCGCATCCCCGAGAGCGCCCAGGACGCCTGGAGCGCCGAGGAGTTCACCCGGATCCTGCGCACGCTGCGCAAGGCGGGCTACCGGTATCCGCTCGACATGGGGCTCGTGTACGCGAAGCCCGGCGAGGAGTGGAACACGTACGGCTTCGCGCCGGCCGTGTGGTCGGCGGGCGGTGACCTGATCCAGCCCAGGACCTTCCGCACGGCCGACGGCTATCTCAACGGTCCCGGGGCCGTCCGGGCGCTCACCCTCATGCAGAGCTGGGTGAGGGAAGGGCTGGTCGAACCCGGGAAGGGCGACGACCAGGCGTTCAGCAAGGGGCGCAGTGTCATCTCCTGGACCGGCCACTGGTGGTACCCGGACTACACCAAGGCGCACCCAGGCGACGTGGCGATCGTGCCGCTGCCCGACTTCGGGAGGGGTACCGTGACCGGAATGGGCTCCTGGCAGTGGGGTGTCACCTCGGGGCGGGCCGACGGCGACGCCGTATGGCGCTTCCTCGCCTATCTGTTGAAGCCCGAGCAGGTGCACCGGATGACCGAGGCCAATGGGGCCGTTCCGGCGACCAGTAGTGCGGTGAAGCTCTCGCCGGAGTACGGCGAGGGCGGCGCCGAGCACCTGTTCATCGAGCAGTTGACGGACGGCGTCGCCCGGCCGCGGCCGCAGACGCCCGCCTATCCGGCGATCACCGAGGCGTTCTCGCGGGCCTTCCCGAAGATCATGCTCGACCTCGCCCCGGTGAAGGCCACCCTGGACGAGGCGGTCGCGGCCGTCGACAAGGACCTTGCCGCACACGACGGTTACCCGGCGAACGGCTCCTGAGCCGACGGGCCGCCCGGAGAAGGGCCCCCGGAGGCGCATGGACGGCAACGGAGTTGACGGGCATCCTGAAGAAGCTGTTCCCGCCGGAGCGCACGCGTTCCGGCCACTCGCCCGGCGCCGGCGGAAGGGGGTGTCGCACATGTCGCCGTCCACCAGCGCGACACCCGGAAGCGGCGCCGGTTGAGGACCCGTCGTGCGCCGCGTCCCGCTCCTCGCCAGGCTGCGCGTCGGCCGCAAGCTGATGCTGCTGGTGCTCCTGCCGGTGACCGGACTGCTGGCCTTCACCGCCTTCAGCGCCGTCTCCCAGTGGCGCGAGGCACGGGCCCTGCGCGACTTCCACACCGCGACCGAGGTGTCGTTCGCGGCGACCGGCCTCTCCGACGCCGTCGCGCGCGAACGGCTCGCCGCGGTCGAGGCCCGGCTGCGCCCCGGCCCCCGCACCCTCGCGAAGCGGACCGGGGCCGAACGGACCACGGACCGGGCGCTGCGCGACGCCGTCTCCCGCGCCGGCCCGTGGACCGCGTCCGACGTCGCCGGCGACCTGGAGGCCCTCGGCCGCCGACTGCACGCCCTGCGCGTCCAGACGGGCATCGGCTCGCTCACCGCCCCCGCACTGACCCAGGAGTACGGCGCCGTCGAGGACGACCTGATCGACGATGTCGCCGCCCTCGAGTCCGGCCGCCCCACCCGGGCCTGCGGACGCGCCGCCGACGCCCACATCGCGCTGCTGCGCGCCATCGAGGCCGCCGAACGCGAACAGGCCGAGATGGCCGCCCTGCTCGACGCCCCCGCAGACCGCCCCACCGGCGCCGGACGCTGGCCCGCCCTGGAGACCGCCCAGCTCGACGCCTTCCGCGAGAACACCTCCCCCGCCCTGCGCACCCGGCTGTACGTCGTCCAGTTCGCGGACCCGGGCCGGGCCGTCCGCAGAGTCCGCGACCTGCTGGCCACCGCCCGTCCCGACAGCGCCCCATGGCCCTCCTACGAACGCTGGCTGGCCGACTCCGGGGCCCGCGTCGCCGCCCTGCGCGACATCCAGGACCGGGCCGCCCGCGAACTCGACCTCACCGCCGGCCGCGACCGCCGCGGCGCGGAGACCCGCGCGGTGCGCGACCTCGCCGTCTCCCTGGCCGTCCTCGCCCTGGTCACCCTCCTCGCCCTGGCCCTGCGCCGCTCGATCACCCGCCCCCTCGGCGAGGTCTCCGAGGGCGCCCGGGCGCTGTCGTCCGGCGATCTGTCGTACGACATCCGGTACGCGGGCCGCGACGAACTGGGCGACGTCGCCGACACCTTCCGCGAACTGCGGGTGACCACCGAGCGGCTGGCGGCCGAGATCCGCGCCATGAACTCGGCGATCGACGACAACCGGCTCGACCACCGGGCCGACGTGGTCTCCTTCGAGGGAACCTGGGCCCAACTGCTCGGCGGCATGAACGGCACCATGGCGTCCTTCGCGGCGGCGCACGGGCGGCGCGAGAAGGCCGAGCAGGACCTCGCGGGTATCTTCAACCTCTCCCTGGACCTGCTCTGCATCAGCGGGCTGGACGGCCGGCTCAAGCGGGTCAACCCCGCCTTCGAACGCACCCTCGGCCGCCCGACCGAGGAACTGCTGTCGCGGCCCTTCGTCGACTTCGTGCACCCCGAGGACCGGGAGCCCGTCCTGGACGCCCTCGCCCGGCTGGCCCGCGGTGCCGAGCTGGCCGAGTTCGAGAACCGCTATCTGCGCGCGGACGGCACCGAGCTGTGGCTCCAGTGGAGCGCCCGGCCGGTCCCCGAGGAGGGCCTCGTCTACGCGGTCGCGCGGGACGTCACCGAGAGCCGCAGGGCCGCACGCGAGCAGGCCGCCCTGCGCCGGGTCGCCACCCTGGTGGCCCGTGGCGCCCCGCCCTCCGAGGTGTTCACGCGGGTGGCCGAGGAGGTCGGCGGCCTGCTCCACACGACCGCGGCCGTGCTGAGGCAGGAGCCCGACGACAGCCAGAAGGTGCTCGGCACCGTGCTCGGGCTCTCCGAGGAAGAGGAGCGGGCCAGCCGCGTGGCGCGCCACCGGGCCGCGCGGGAGGCGATCCGGGAGGTGACCCGCACCCGGCGCGCCGCGCACGTGGGGCATGCCGTGGGCGCGCCCATCGTCGTCGACGACCGGCTGTGGGGCTTCGTCCTCGCGGCCTCACCGCTCGGCCCGCTGCCCCTGGGCATCGAGGCGCGGCTCGCCGACTTCACCGAACTCGTCGCCACCGCCATCGCCAACGCCGACAACCGCGACCAGCTGAACGCGTCCCGCGCGCGCGTGGTGGCCGCCTCGGACGCCTCCCGGCGCCGTATCGAGCGTGACCTGCACGACGGTGTGCAGCAGCGGCTGGTCGCCCTCCAACTGGACCTGCGGCTCGCCGAGTCGCTGGTGACGGACCCCTCCTCGGAACTCGCCGCCCAACTCGCCCATGTGGGCAAGGGCCTCGACGACGCCTTCCAGGACCTGCTCCAGGTGGCCCGCGGCATCCACCCCGCCATCCTGTCCAAGGGCGGCCTCGGCCCCGCCCTGCGCTCCCTGGCCCGCCGCTCCGCCGTCCCCGTCGAACTCGACCTGCGGCTGCCCGCGACCCGGCTGCCCGAACGACTGGAGGTGGCCGCCTACTACGTGACCTCCGAGTGCCTCACCAACGCGGCGAAGCACGCGCACGCGCGCGTGGTGCACGTCGAGGCCGAGGTCCGGGACGGCGTCCTGGTGCTGACCATCCGTGACGACGGCGTCGGGGGCGCCGAACCGGGCCGCGGCTCGGGGCTGATCGGCCTCATCGACCGCGTCGAGGCGATCGGCGGCAGGCTGGCCGTCGGCAGCCCGCCCGGCGAGGGCACGACCCTGGACGTGCGGCTGCCCCTGGAAGGGCCCTCGCCGGACATGTGACCGCCCGGGGCGCACGCCGGGGAGTAGGTCCAGGAGGGGGAGCCCGGACCCGGTGACGTCGCGCACGCTCCGGGCGGTCCTGTCGGACGGAGAGACGACCGTCCGGATCAGGGGGCGGGAGAGCCCGCCGCGCGATGCGGCCGGCCACCTCGTGCGTTCCCGGTCGGACTGCATCCGCGCTGGTTCGAGAATCGCCCGGAAACGGCCCCCAGTCGTCACCGCAGGCACCCAATTCCGCTTACGGCTAGCCGTAATCCCGAAGGTCGGGCAGGCTGTTGGGGCGCACCTCGGAGGCCGGGCAAGGGGAGCCGGGACCATGGACGACGCATCGAAGCAGCCCGCGCGGGGACGGGTCGTCCTCGCCGACGACGACATCCTGCTCAGGGAGGGCCTCGCCAGTCTGTGCGAGCGCGTCGGATACCAGGTGGTGGGGCAGGCGGGGGACGCGGTGCGGCTCCTGGAACTGGTCGACGAGGAACGTCCCGAGCTGGCGATCGTCGACATAAGGATGCCGCCGGACCACTCCACGGAGGGGCTGAAGGCCGCCCGCACGATCCGTGAGCTGCACCCGGCCACCGGGATCCTCGTCCTGTCGGCGTACGTCGAGGTCGAGGACGCGCTGGAACTGCTCGCGAGCGGCCGCAAGATCGGCTACCTCCTCAAGAGCCGGGTCACCGTCGTCGAGGAGTTCATCGAGGCGCTCGACCGGATCCACCGGGGCGGTTCGGTCGTCGACCCCTCCCTCGTGCAGGAGCTGTTCTCCGCGCAGCGCCGCGACGACCCCCTCGCCCACCTCAGCGCCCGCGAACGCGAGGTCCTCGCCCTCATGGCCGAGGGCCGCTCCAACGCCGGCATCGGCCGCCGTCTGTGGGTCACCGAGGGCACCGTCGAGAAGCACGTCCGCAGCATCCTCGGCAAACTCGGCCTCCAGGAGGACACCGACGCCCACCGCCGGGTCCTCGCGGTCCTGACCTTCCTGGAGTCCCGCTAGTCCGGGCCGGAGCCTCGTCCACAGGCTCGTCGGGGTGTCAGTGACCGCCAGTAGGGTGGGAGACATGGCCGACCCCTCCAGCTACCGCCCCAAGCCGGGGCAGATCCCGGACTCTCCCGGGGTGTACCGGTTCCGTGACGAGCACCGCCGGGTGATCTACGTCGGGAAGGCGAAGAGCCTGCGCCAGCGCCTGGCGAACTACTTCCAGGACCTGGCGAGCCTGCACCCCCGCACCCGCACGATGGTCACCACGGCCGCGTCCGTGGAGTGGACGGTGGTGTCCACGGAGGTCGAGGCGCTTCAGCTGGAGTACTCCTGGATCAAGGAGTACGACCCCCGGTTCAACGTCAAGTACCGCGACGACAAGAGCTACCCGTACCTCGCGGTGACGATGAACGAGGAGTACCCGCGCGTGCAGGTGATGCGCGGTCACAAACGCAAGGGCGTGCGGTACTTCGGGCCGTACGGACACGCCTGGGCCATCCGGGACACGGTCGACCTGCTGCTCCGCGTCTTCCCCGTCCGCACCTGCTCCGCCGGCGTCTTCAAGAACGCCGCCCGCACCGGCCGCCCCTGCCTCCTCGGCTACATCGGCAAGTGCGCGGCGCCCTGCGTCGGCCGCGTCGACCCCGAGGAGCACCGCGAACTCGCCGAGGACTTCTGCGACTTCATGGCCGGCCGCACCGGCACGTACATCCGCCGTCTGGAGAAGCAGATGACGGACGCCGCCGAGGAGATGGAGTACGAGCGGGCGGCCCGGCTGCGCGACGACATCGAGGCGCTGAAGAAGGCCATGGAGAAGAGCGCCGTCGTGCTCGCCGACGCGACCGACGCCGACCTGATCGCGGTCGCCGAGGACGAGCTGGAGGCGGCCGTCCAGATCTTCCACGTCCGCGGCGGACGCGTGCGCGGCCAGCGCGGCTGGGTCACCGACAAGGTCGAGGAGATCACCACCGGCGCCCTCGTCGAGCACGCCCTCCAGCAGCTCTACGGCGAGGAGAAGGGCGACTCGGTACCCAAGGAGGTCCTCGTCCCGGCCCTGCCCGACCCGGTCGAGCCGGTCCAGGAGTGGCTCACCGAGCGCCGCGGGTCGGGCGTCTCCCTGCGCATCCCGCAGCGCGGCGACAAGAAGGCCCTGATGGAGACCGTGCAGCGCAACGCCCTCCAGGCGCTCGCCCTGCACAAGACCAAGCGCGCCTCCGACCTCACCACCCGCTCGCGCGCGCTGGAGGAGATCGCCGAGGCCCTCGACCTGGACAGCGCCCCGCTCCGGATCGAGTGCTACGACATCTCGCACCTCCAGGGCGACGACGTGGTCGCCTCCATGGTCGTCTTCGAGGACGGCCTCCAGCGCAAGAGCGAGTACCGCCGCTTCCAGATCAAGGGCTTCGCGGGACAGGACGACGTCCGGTCCATGCACGAGGTGATCTCCCGCCGCTTCCGGCGCTATCTCGCCGAGAAGGAGAAGACGGGGGAGTGGGTGGACGACCTCCCGGACGAGGACGCTCCCTCGAACGGCCTCAAGGACGACGACGGCCGCCCCAAGAAGTTCGCCTACCCGCCCCAGCTCGTCGTCGTCGACGGCGGGCAGCCCCAGGTCGCCGCCGCCAAGAAGGCCCTGGACGAGCTCGGCATCGACGACATCGCCGTCTGCGGCCTCGCCAAGCGGCTGGAAGAGGTCTGGCTGCCGGACGACGACGACCCCGTGGTCCTGCCCCGCACCAGCGAAGGCCTGTACCTTCTCCAGCGGGTCCGCGACGAGGCCCACCGCTTCGCGATCACCTACCAGCGCACCAAGCGCTCCCAGCGCTTCAGGTCCAGCCCCCTGGACGACGTCCCCGGTCTCGGAGACACACGCAAGCAGGCGCTCCTGAAACATTTCGGCTCACTGAAGAAACTTCGATCCGCCACCATCGACCAGATCTGCGAGGTCCCCGGCATAGGCCGCAAGACGGCCGAGACGATTGCCGTGGCCCTCGCCCGGACGGCTCCGGCGGCACCGGCCGTGAACACGGCGACTGGAGAGATCATGGAAGAGGAACCCGGCACCATGGGTTCCGGAGGGCAGCCCGTGACGGCGGGCGCCCCGGACGAACGACGGGGGCAGGAGACATGAATGTGAACAAGCACGAAGAACAGCAGGACCAGGGCAAAGACGGAGAGCAAGTGAGTACGAGCACCACCCTCGACACCGCAGGGGTGCCGGAGGCGGCCATCCCCGAGCTGGTGATCATCTCCGGGATGTCGGGGGCCGGCCGGTCCACCGCGGCCAAGTGCCTGGAGGACCTCGGCTGGTTCGTCGTCGACAACCTCCCGCCCGCGCTGATCCCCACCATGGTGGAGCTCGGCGCCCGCTCCCAGGGCAACGTCGCCCGGATCGCGGTCGTCGTCGACGTCCGCGGCCGCCGCTTCTTCGACAACCTCCGCGAGTCCCTCGCCGACCTGGAGGTCAAGCACGTCACCC
This sequence comes from Streptomyces sp. NPDC047072, assembly GCF_040643855.1. NCBI lineage: Bacteria > Bacillati > Actinomycetota > Actinomycetes > Kitasatosporales > Streptomycetaceae > Streptomyces > Streptomyces sp. NPDC047072. The sequence continues at coordinate 52,346 of NZ_JBEYVC010000026.1, forward strand.
GGCGCATCGTCTTCCTGGAGTCCTCCGACGAGGCCCTGGTGCGCCGCTTCGAGTCGGTGCGCCGCCCGCACCCCCTCCAGGGCGACGGCCGTATCGTCGACGGCATCGACGCCGAGCGCGAGCTGCTGCGCGAGCTGCGCGGCGACGCCGACCTGGTCATCGACACCTCCAGCCTCAACGTCCACGAACTGCGCGCCAAGATGGACGCCCAGTTCGCCGGCGAGGAGGAGCCCGAACTGCGGGCCACCGTCATGTCGTTCGGCTTCAAGTACGGCCTCCCGGTCGACGCCGACCTGGTCGCGGACATGCGCTTTCTGCCCAACCCGCACTGGGTCCCGGAGCTGCGCCCCTTCACCGGCCTCAACGAGGAGGTGTCGGCGTACGTCTTCAACCAGCCCGGCGCCAAGGAGTTCATCGACCGCTACTCCGAGCTGCTGAGGCTCATCGCGGCCGGCTACCGCCGCGAGGGCAAGCGGTACGTCACGATCGCCATCGGCTGCACCGGCGGCAAGCACCGCTCGGTCGCCACGTCGGAGAAGCTCGCCGCGCGCCTCGCCGCCGAGGGTGTGGAGACGGTGGTCGTCCACCGGGACATGGGACGGGAATGACGGAACGCTCTCCGCGGCTGAGCAGGCTGCGCCGGGCCGTACCCGAGGGACGCGCGGCCCGGAACGCCGACCGGGCCGTCGCCCGGCCGGTCGAGGCCCGCGGTGCCCGGCCCCGCCGCCGTGGCGCCCAGCCCAAGGTGGTCGCCCTCGGCGGCGGCATGGGCCTGTCCGCCTCGCTCGCCGCCCTGCGCCGGATCACCGGCGACCTGACCGCCGTCGTCACCGTGGCCGACGACGGCGGCTCCAGCGGGCGGCTCCGCGACGAGCTGGGCGTGCTGCCGCCCGGCGACCTGCGCAAGGCCCTGGCCGCGCTGTGCGGCGACGACGACTGGGGCCAGACCTGGGCCCGCGTCATCCAGCATCGCTTCCAGTCCAAGGGCGACCTGCACGAGCACGCGGTCGGCAACCTGCTGATCGTCGCCCTGTGGGAGCAGCTCGGCGACCACGTCCAGGCCCTCGACCTGGTCGGCAGGCTCCTGGGCGCCCATGGCCGCGTCCTGCCCATGTCCGCCGTACCCCTGGAGCTGCAGGCCCTGGTCAAGGGGCACGACCCGGAGCGGCCCGAGGACGTGGACACCGTACGGGGGCAGGCCACCGTGGCCCTCACCCCGGGCGAGGTGCAGTCGGTGCACCTGGTGCCGCACGACCCGCCCGCCGTGCCCGAGGCCGTGGCGGCCGTCCTGGACGCCGACTGGGTGGTTCTGGGCCCCGGCTCCTGGTTCTCCTCCGTCATCCCGCACCTGCTCGTGCCGCAACTCCTGGACGCGCTCACGCAGACCAAGGCGCGCCGGGTACTCTCGCTGAACCTCGCCCCGCAGCCGGGAGAAACAGACGGCTTCTCCCCGCAGCGTCATTTGGAGGTTTTGGGACGACACGCCCCTAAACTCGCCCTGGACGTGGTGCTGGCCGACGAGGCCGCCGTGCCCGACCGCGATGTGCTCACCGAGGCCGCCAAGCGGTTCGGTGCCGCGGTCGAGCTGGCTCCGGTCGCCCGGAGGGACGGAACTCCGCGGCATGATCCGGAGCTGCTGGCCGCCGCGTACGACCGTATTTTTCGGATGCATGGAAGGATCGGCCCATGGCGATGACGGCAGCGGTGAAGGACGAGATCTCCCGGCTCCCCGTCACCCGGACCTGCTGCAGAAAGGCGGAGGTCTCCGCCATCCTGCGGTTCGCCGGCGGCCTTCACCTGGTGAGTGGGCGCATCGTGATCGAGGCGGAGCTGGACACCGCGATGGCCGCCCGCCGGCTCAAGCGGGACATCCTGGAGATCTTCGGGCACAGCTCCGAGCTGATCGTGATGGCGCCGGGCGGACTGCGCCGCGGCTCGCGTTACGTCGTCCGGGTGGTCGCCGGAGGCGACCAGCTGGCCCGCCAGACCGGCCTGGTCGACGGCCGGGGCCGCCCGATCCGGGGTCTGCCCCCGCAGGTCGTCTCCGGTGCCACCTGCGACGCCGAAGCCGCCTGGCGCGGCGCGTTCCTGGCGCACGGCTCGCTCACCGAGCCCGGCCGCTCCTCCTCCCTGGAGGTGACCTGCCCGGGCCCGGAGGCCGCGCTCGCGCTGGTCGGCGCCGCCCGCCGGCTGTCGATCGCCGCCAAGGCCCGTGAGGTCCGCGGGGTCGACCGGGTGGTCGTGCGCGACGGCGACGCGATCGGCGCGCTGCTCACCCGCCTCGGCGCCCACGAGTCGGTGCTCGCCTGGGAGGAGCGCCGGATGCGCCGCGAGGTGCGGGCCACGGCGAACCGTCTCGCCAACTTCGACGACGCCAACCTCCGCCGCTCCGCGCGCGCGGCCGTCGCCGCCGGAGCGCGGGTCCAGCGGGCCCTGGAGATCCTCGCCGACGAGGTGCCCGAGCATCTCGCCGCCGCCGGCCGGCTGCGCATGGAGCACAAGCAGGCCTCCCTGGAGGAGCTGGGCGCGCTCGCCGACCCGCCGCTGACCAAGGACGCCGTCGCGGGCCGGATCCGCCGTCTGCTGGCGATGGCCGACAAGCGCGCCTCCGACCTGGGCATCCCGGGCACGGAGTCCAGCCTCACGGAGGAGATGGCGGACAACCTCGTAGGCTGACGGCCTTCGTAGGCTGACGGAGTGACAACTCGCCGGTGCCGACGCCTTCTTGGGTCGTCGGCGCCGGCGTTTGCCCGTCCATGAGGCACCCTTGACTCGATCATGAACTGTCATGAGCCTGGCATCTGTTCGCCGCTGTGGCGAACCATCGCAAGGGGGACTCATGAGACGAAGAGCGAGACCGATCCTCGCCACCTGCGCGCTCCTTCTCGGCGGCGCGGGCCTCGCGCCCGTCGCACAGGCTGCGGAGAGCGCGCCTTCTCCTGATCCGAACGAGGTCAAGGTCTTCCGCGCCGAGGTCACCAGCGGGCAGGTACCCCTGCTGCTGGCGGCCGGGCAGGACGGCCACGAACTGAGCGAGCAGGTGCCCGCGAAGGGCACCGCGACCGTCGAGGTCTACCTCACCGACCAGCAGGCCGAGAAGCTCGAACGGCAGGGTGTCGAACTGACCGAGCACACCCTTTCGGCCAGGGCCGAGGCGCGCGTGGACGCGGCGGCCGACGGCGTCTTCCGGCCGTACAGCGGAAGCGGCGGCCTCAAGGAGGAGATCCTCGCGACCGCCCAGGCCAACCCGGGCCTGACCAAGGTCGTCTCCATCGGCAGGACCGTGAACGGCCAGGACATCCTCGCGCTCAAACTGACCAAGAACGCGAAGAAGTCGAAGGACGGGGCCAAGCCGTCCGTGCTGTACGTCTCCAACCAGCACGCGCGCGAGTGGATCACGCCGGAGATGACCCGCCGGCTGATGCACCACTACATCGACGGCTACCAGACGGACAAGCGGATCAAGAAGGTCGTCGACTCGACCGAACTGTGGTTCGTGCTCTCCGCCAACCCCGACGGCTACGACTACACGTTCCAGAGCGCCGACACCCGCCTGTGGCGCAAGAACCTGCACGACAACAACGGCGACGGCACCATCGCCGTCGGCGACGGCGTCGACCTCAACCGCAACTTCTCCTACAAGTGGGGCTACGACGACGAGGGTTCGTCCCCCAACCCCACCAGTGAGACCTACCGCGGCACGGCCCCGGCCTCCGAGCCCGAGACCAAGGCCCTGGACGCCTTCGAGAAGCGCATCGGCTTCACCTACGGCATCAACTACCACTCCGCCGCCGAACTCCTCCTCTACGGCGTCGGCTGGCAGGTGGCCACCGACACCCCGGACGACGTCCTCTACAAGGCCCTCGCCGGCACCCCGGACAACTCCGCGATCCCCGGCTACCGTCCGCAGGTCTCCTCCGAGCTGTACACCACCAACGGCGAGGCCGACGGGCACGCGTCGAACGTCAACGGCCTTGCGATGTTCACCCCCGAGATGTCGACCTGCCAGACCGCCTCGAACCTCGACCCGAACGACCAGTGGAACGCGGCCGACTGCCAGTCGGTCTTCAACTTCCCGGACGACGAGAAGCTGATCCAGCAGGAGTTCGAGAAGAACATCCCGTTCGCGCTCTCCGTCGCCGAGTCCGCAGCCAGGCCGGACCAGCCGAAGTCCTCGCTCGGCCTGACGGCCGCCGACTTCACCCCGAAGCCGTTCACCACGTCCTACGCGCGCGGTGCCGACCAGGAGGTCGCCGTCGTCGCCCGCAGGTCGGTGCACGACAAGGAGCTCAAGTACCGCGTCAACGGCGGCCGTACGCACGACCGGGACCTCAGGGCCTGGAAGGGCGGCGAGACCTACGGCGGTGAGGACAACCTCTACTTCGACGAGTACCGGGCCAAGGTCCCGGGCGGCCGTCCCGGCGACAAGGTCGAGGTCTGGTTCACCGGCGAGGCCAAGGGCGGAAAGCCCACCTCCAGCGCGCACTTCACGTACACGGTCGCCGAACGGCCGCGCGCCGACGTGCTCGTGGTCGCCGAGGAAGGCGCCACCGCCACCCAGGCGCAGACCTACGTGGACGCGCTGAAGGCCAACGGCCGCAAGGCTCTGGTGTGGAACGTCGGCACCCAGGGCGCGCCCGACGCGCTCGGCGTGCTCGACCACTTCAAGTCGGTCGTGCACTACACCGGCGCGACCGTCCCGGGCAACGCCACCCAGCTCCAGCTGCGCGCCTTCCTCAACGAGGGCGGCAAGCTGATCGAGGCGGGCGAACGCGCCGGCGGCAACGTCGACCTGGGCGGCGGCACGCTGTCCAACGACTTCAGCCAGTACTACCTGGGCGCCTACAGCCGTACGACCCTGCCGGGCGCCACCGCCTTCCAGGGCACCGGCAAGCTCGCCGGGGCCAACGGCGCGCTCGGCGCCGCCCCCGGCAACCCGCTGGACACGGCGGGCTCCTTCAGCGTCACCTCGGACACCCTGCCCGTGGCGACCTATCCGCAGTTCGCGAGCGCGGGAGCGGGCACCTACCCCGGCACGCCCAACCCGTACGGTCCCTACGAGGGCGCCTCCATGGCGGCCGTCACGCACTCCGACTACGCCTGGGACCGGCTCACCCGCACCATCGACCTCACCCAGGTGACCGCCGCCGAGGCGCCCACCCTGAGCACCCGGATGCTGTGGGACGTCGAGGAGGGGTACGACTTCGCCGCCCTGGAGGCGCACACCGCCGGGGCCGACGACTGGACCACGCTCCCCGAGAAGAACGGCGCGACCAGCACCGCCGTACCCGCCGAGTGCGAGGCCGGCTTCTTCATCGCCGCCCACCCCGCGCTCAAGAGGTACCTGACGCCGGGGAACACCGCCTGCACGGCCTCCGGCACCAGCGGTCAGTGGAACGCGTTCACGGGGGCCTCGGCGGGCTGGCAGGAGGTCTCCTTCGACCTGTCGGCGTACGCGGGCAAGAAGGTCGAGGTGTCCTTCAGCTACATCACCGACCCCGGCTTCGGCGTGCGCGGCGTCCTCCTCGACAACACCTCGGTCGTCGTCGGCGGCCAGGCGACCGAGACCGAGGGCTTCGAGACCTCGCTCGGCGCGTGGAGCGTGGCCGGGCCGCCGGCGGGCAGCCCCGCGGTCGTGAAGAACTGGGGGCTGGCCGGCGAGCTGTTCAAGACGTACGGCGCGGTCACCACGGACGACACCGTGCTGCTGGGCTTCGGCCTGGAGCACGTCACCGCGGCCGCCGACCGGGCGGCCCTGATCGGCAAGGCGCTCGGAGCCGTCCGCGGGTGAACCGAACGTGACTCGCCGTAGTCATTTCGGGTGACACGGACTTTCGGTCCGGGGCGGTCCGTACCCCTACTGGCGGGTACGGACCGCCCTGCGGTGTATGGGGCGACTCGATGTCACCAGGGAAGCCTCAGGGAGGTAGGGTCGGGGGTGGTCGGGGACATCCCATACAGCTCGCCGGTCTCGAAACCGGCGTACCAACGAGGAGATCGGTTCGTGACGATCCGCGTAGGCATCAACGGCTTTGGCCGCATCGGTCGTAACTACTTCCGCGCGCTGCTGGAGCAGGGTGCTGACATCGAGATCGTGGCTGTCAACGACCTGGGTGACACCGCGACCACCGCGCACCTGCTGAAGTACGACACCATCCTGGGCCGCCTCAAGGCCGAGGTGTCGCACACCGCCGACACGATCACCGTCGACGGCCACACCATCAAGGTGCTCTCCGAGCGCAACCCGGCCGACATCCCGTGGGGCGAGCTGGGCGTCGACATCGTCGTCGAGTCGACCGGCATCTTCACGAAGAAGGCCGACGCCGAGAAGCACATCGCGGGCGGCGCCAAGAAGGTCCTCATCTCGGCTCCGGCCAAGGACGAGGACATCACCATCGTGATGGGCGTCAACGAGAACAAGTACGACGCGGCCAACCACCACGTCATCTCCAACGCCTCCTGCACCACCAACTGTGTGGCGCCGATGGCGAAGGTCCTCGACGAGAACTTCGGCATCGTCAAGGGCCTGATGACGACGGTCCACGCGTACACGAACGACCAGCGCATCCTGGACTTCCCGCACTCCGACCTGCGTCGCGCGCGTGCCGCCGCGGAGAACATCATCCCGACCACCACGGGTGCCGCCAAGGCCACCGCGCTGGTCCTCCCGCAGCTCAAGGGCAAGCTCGACGGCATCGCGATGCGCGTCCCGGTTCCCACCGGCTCCGCCACCGACCTGGTCGTGGAACTGGAGCGCGAGGTCACCAAGGACGAGGTCAACGCCGCGTTCAAGAAGGCCTCCGAGGGCGAGCTGCAGGGCTACCTGTCCTACACCGAGGACCCGATCGTCTCCTCGGACATCGTCAGCGACCCGTCGTCCTGCACCTTCGACTCCTCCCTGACCATGGTCCAGGAGGGCAAGTCGGTGAAGATCCTCGGCTGGTACGACAACGAGTGGGGCTACTCCAACCGCCTCGTCGACCTCACGGTCTTCGTCGGCAACCAGCTCTGATCCCGCTCCACAGAGCAGGCACTTCGATATGAGAGCAGGGCCCGGGCGGCGCAGGGACGCGCCGCCCGGGCCCTGACTCACGTGCAGAACAGCCCTCGTACGATCAGAGCACCCTCACCAGGAGTTCCCCTATGAAGACGATCGACGGACTTCTCGCCGAAGGCGTGGACGGCAAGCGGGTCTTCGTCCGCGCCGACCTGAACGTGCCGCTCGCCGACGGCGTCATCACCGACGACGGCCGCATCCGTGCCGTCCTGCCCACCGTCAAGGCCCTCGCGGACGCGGGCGCCAAGGTGGTCGTGGCCTCGCACCTCGGCCGCCCCAAGGGCGCCCCGGACCCCGCCTTCTCGCTGCTGCCGGCCGCCGAGCGCCTCGGTGAGCTCCTTGGCGCCCCCGTGGCCTTCGCCCAGGACACCGTCGGCCCCGCCGCGCACGACGCGGTGAACGGCCTCCAGCCCGGCCAGGTCGCGGTCATCGAGAACCTGCGTTTCAACGCCGGTGAGACGTCCAAGGACGACACCGAGCGCGGCGAGTTCGCGGACCAGCTGGCCGCCCTCGCGGACGTCTACGTCGGCGACGGCTTCGGCGCGGTGCACCGGGGGCACGCCTCCGTGTACGACCTCCCGGCCCGGCTGCCGCACTACGCCGGCTACCTCATCGCCACCGAGGTCGGCGTCCTGAAGAAGCTCACCGACGACGTCAAGCGGCCCTACGTGGTCGTGCTCGGCGGTGCCAAGGTCTCCGACAAGCTCGCCGTCATCGACGAGCTGCTCGGCAAGGCCGACCGCATCCTCATCGGCGGTGGCATGGCCTTCACCTTCCTCAAGGCCAAGGGCCACGAGGTCGGCGCCTCCCTCCTCCAGGAGGACCAGATCCCGGCGGTCCTGGAGTACATCGAGCGCGCCGAGAAGACCGGCGTCGAGCTGGTCCTGCCGGTCGACGCGGTGGTCGCCCCCGCCTTCCCGGACCTGAAGACCAAGTCCCCGGCCGACGCCACCACCGTCGCCGCGGACGCCATCCCGGCCGACCGGATGGGCCTGGACATCGGCCCCGCGTCCGGCAAGCTCTACGCCTCGAAGATCACCGACGCCGCCACCGTCTTCTGGAACGGCCCGATGGGCGTCTTCGAACACCCCGAATTCGCCGAGGGCACCAAGGCGGTCGCCCAGGCCCTCCTCGACTCCCAGGCCTTCACGGTGGTCGGCGGTGGCGACTCCGCCGCGGCCGTCCGCATCCTGGGCTTCGACGAGAACGCGTTCGGCCACATCTCGACCGGCGGCGGCGCCTCCCTCGAATACCTCGAGGGCAAGACGCTCCCCGGCCTCGCCGCACTGGAGGACTGACCCCGCATGACCACTCGTACGCCGATCATGGCGGGCAACTGGAAGATGAACCTCAACCACCTCGAGGCCATCGCGCACGTCCAGAAGCTCGCCTTCGCCCTCGCGGACAAGGACTACGAGGCCGTCGAGGTCGCCGTCCTGCCGCCCTTCACCGACCTGCGCTCCGTGCAGACCCTGGTCGACGGCGACAAGCTCAAGATCAAGTACGGCGCCCAGGACATCTCGGCCCAGGACTCCGGCGCCTACACGGGCGAGATCTCGGGCGCGATGCTGGCCAAGCTGAAGTGCACGTACGTGGCGATCGGCCACTCCGAGCGCCGTCAGTACCACGCCGAGACCGACGAGATCGTCAACGCCAAGGTCAAGGCCGCCTACAAGCACGGCCTCACCCCGATCCTGTGCGTCGGCGAGGAGCTGGAGGTCCGCGAGGCGGGCAACCACGTCTCCCACACCCTCGCCCAGGTCGAGGGCGGTCTGAAGGACCTCCCGGCCGAGCAGGCCGAGTCCGTCGTCATCGCCTACGAGCCCGTGTGGGCCATCGGCACCGGCAAGGTCTGCGGCGCCGAGGACGCCCAGGAGGTGTGCGCGGCGATCCGCGGCAAGATCGCCGAGCTGTACACCCAGGAGCTGGCCGACCAGGTCCGCATCCAGTACGGCGGCTCGGTCAAGGCGGGCAACGTCGCCGAGATCATGGCGCAGGCCGACATCGACGGCGCCCTGGTCGGCGGTGCCTCTCTGGACGCCGACGAGTTCGTCAAGATCGTGCGCTTCCGGGACCAGTAGGTAGGCCCTGGCGGCGATCCGTCGTACCCTTGCGGGGGCATGGCCCTGATGGCCGTGCCCCCGTCGTTCATCCGAATCCGAGAGAGTTGGTCCAGCCGTGGTTTTGGGGTTCTCGATCGCCCTGATCGTCTTCAGCGGCCTGCTGATGCTGCTGGTGCTGATGCACAAGGGGAAGGGCGGCGGCCTCTCCGACATGTTCGGTGGCGGCATGCAGTCGTCCGTCGGTGGTTCCTCGGTCGCAGAGCGCAACCTCGACCGCATCACCGTGGTGATCGGTCTGCTGTGGTTCGCCTGCATCATCGTCCTCGGTCTCCTCATGAAGACGAACAGCTGAGCGACCACCCGCACACAGCACATACATTCCGCACGTAAGGCCCCATGTTCGGTACGCGCCCCTGGGCGCGGCCTATCATGGGGCTTGCGTCTAGGTGTGGGGGCTGTAACTCCAATCACTGGACGCGCGTTGGGCCTTACGTAGACTGAGGCGCTCGCAGCGAAGCGAAACGCCGACTCGCTTTGCGGCACCATCACGCAGGGAGTTACGACCGTGGCAAGTGGCAACGCGATCCGAGGAAGCCGGGTCGGGGCGGGGCCGATGGGCGAGGCCGAGCGGGGCGAGTCCGCGCCGCGTCTGCGCATCTCCTTCTGGTGCTCCAACGGGCACGAGACGCAGCCCAGCTTCGCCAGCGACGCGCAGGTCCCCGAAACCTGGGACTGCCCGCGCTGCGGCTTTCCGGCCGGCCAGGACCGGGACAACCCGCCGGACCCGCCCCGCACCGAGCCCTACAAGACGCACCTCGCGTACGTCCGTGAGCGGCGCAGCGACGCGGACGGCGAGGCGATCCTCGCCGAGGCGCTCGCCAAACTGCGGGGCGAGATCTAGGAGTTGAGCCGGCCGGTCACCGAGGGGTGCCTGGCCGGAGCCGTTTCGGGACGGCTGTCCGGGCCGATTGTCAGTGGTGCCCTCTACGGTTTGTGCATCGAGGTGCGATGCGTGGACCGGGAGGGGGAGCGGTGACGGCGGCTTGGCGTGGTGGGTTCGGGCGGTTGTGGAGCGCCGCCGTGCTCTCCAGCTTCGGTGACGCGCTGCGCGGGTCGGCGCTGCCCCTGCTCGCCGCCACCCTCACGGACCGCCCGCTACTCATCGCCGCGGTCACCGCCTGCGGATATCTCCCCTGGCTCGTCTTCGGCCTGCTCGGCGGCGCGGTCGCCGACCGCGTGGACCAGCGCCGCGCCATGTGGACGGTGGACACGCTACGAGGGCTGCTGGTCGCCTGCTTCGCGGCGGTCGTCGCGCTCGGCCACGCCTCGATCGGCCTGCTGATCGCGCTCGCCTTCGCCCTGACCACCCTCCAGACCCTCTTCGACAACGCCTCCACCGCCCTGCTGCCCGCGCTGGTGGGCAGAGACGAACTCGGCGGCGCCAACGCCCGGTTGATGACCGGTCAGCGGATCGCGGGCGGACTGCTCGGCGCCCCCGTCGTACCGCTGCTGCTGGTCGCCGGGGCGGCCCTGCCCTTCGCTTTGGACGCGGTGACCTTCCTGGCCGCGGCCGCCCTGGTGGCCTCGTTGCGGGTCGCCGCCTCCGAGCGAGGACCCCGCCCGGCGGGCAGCACCCTGCGCCGGGAGATCGGCGAGGGGCTGCGCACCCTGGCCGCGGACAGGGCCCTGCGCGGGCTGTGCGCGGCCACGGCACTGTGCAACATCGGCGTCGGCGCCCTCATCGCGGGCATGGCACTCCTCGTGACCGGCTGGCTGGGCGCCGGCACCACGGGATACGCGCTGGCCATGACCGCCTACACGGTCGGCGGCCTGGCCGGGGGAGTGGTGAGCGGCCGGCTCGTCGCGCTCGTGGGGCGGGTGCGCGCGGTGCTGCTCGCCGGGACCGCCCAGATCGGCGCCCTCGTCGTCATGGGCTCGGTGCGCAGCCCGGTCGCCCTCGCGGTGTCCATGGCGGTCTTCGGCTTCATGGGCATGACCTGGAACGTCCACACCAGGACCCTGATGCAGGAGCGCAGCCCGGCCGAGCTGCTGGGCCGGGTCAGCGCCGCCTTCCGTACCCTCGCCGTCGCCGGCGCGCCCCTGGGCGCCCTGCTCGGCGGCGCCGTGGCCACCGCCTGGGGGCTGAACACCCCGGCCCTGCTCGCGGCCGCCTTCTTCGTCCTGTCCGTCGTCTCGCTGATACCCGCGCTCACCGCGGACGTACCTGTGGGTGCGCCGGACGGCGGCCCCACCACGGTCCCCGTCCGACGTTGATCAACTAGGTTGGAACAGCTGGGACAGGCACGAAAGAAGGCTGAAGTCGCACATGAACGCAGACGGCCGTACCAGGCTCAACCAGACGCCCGAGTGGACCGCTCTGGCCAGGCACCGCGAGGCGCTCGGCGAGACGGGACTGCGGGAGCTGTTCGCCGCCGACCCGGGGCGCGGGACGGGCTACACCCTCAGGGTCGGCGACCTGTACGTCGACTACTCCAAGCACCTGGTCACCGACGAGACCCTGCGGCTGCTGCGCGAACTGGCGGCGGCCACCGACGTGTTCGGGCTCAGGGACGCCATGTTCCGCGGCGAGCGGATCAACACCACCGAGGACCGCGCCGTGCTGCACACCGCGCTGCGCGCCCCGCGCGAGGCGGTCATCGAGGTCGACGGGGAGAACGTCGTCCCGGGCGTGCACGCCGTGCTGGACAAGATGAGCGACTTCGCCGGGCGGGTGCGCTCCGGTGAGTGGACCGGGCACACGGGCCGTCGTATCAAGAACGTCGTCAACATCGGCATCGGCGGCTCCGACCTCGGCCCGGCGATGGCCTACGAGGTGCTGCGCGGCTACACCGACCGAGACCTCACCGTCCGCTTCGTGTCCAACGTCGACGGTGCCGACCTGCACGAGGCCGTGCGCGACCTCGACGCCGCGGAGACGCTCTTCATCATCGCCTCCAAGACCTTCACCACCATCGAGACGATCACCAACGCCACCTCGGCGCGCGCGTGGCTGCTCGGCGAGCTGAAGGCGGGCCAGGAGGCCGTCGCCCGGCATTTCGTGGCCCTGTCGACGAACGCCCAGAAGGTCTCCGACTTCGGCATCGACACCGCCAACATGTTCGAGTTCTGGGACTGGGTCGGCGGCCGCTACTCCTACGACTCGGCGATCGGCCTGTCCCTGATGATCGCCATCGGGCCTGACCGGTTCCGGGAGATGCTCGACGGGTTCCATCTGGTCGACGAGCACTTCCGCACCGCGCCCGCCGAGTCCAACGTGCCTCTGCTTCTCGGCCTGTTGGGCATCTGGTACGGCAACTTCCATGACGCGCAGTCGCATGCGGTGCTGCCGTACAGCCACTACCTCTCCAAGTTCACGGCGTATCTCCAGCAGCTCGACATGGAGTCCAACGGCAAGTACGTCGGCCGGGACGGGCTCCCCGTGGAGTGGCAGACCGGGCCGTTGGTGTGGGGCACGCCCGGCACCAACGGGCAGCACGCCTACTACCAGCTCATCCACCAGGGCACGAAGATGATCCCCGCGGACTTCATCGGCTTCGCCGAGCCGGTCGAGGAGCTCAGCGAGACGCTCAGGGCCCAGCACGACCTGCTGATGGCCAACTTCTTCGCCCAGACACAGGCGTTGGCCTTCGGCAAGACACCCGACGAGGTGCGGGCGGAGGGGGTGGCCGAGGAACTGGTCCCGCACAAGACGTTCCGGGGCAACCACCCGACGACCACCATCCTGGCCCGCGAGCTGACGCCGTCCGTGCTCGGGCAGTTGATCGCGCTGTACGAGCACAAGGTGTTCGTCCAGGGCGCTGTCTGGAACATCGACTCCTTCGACCAGTGGGGCGTCGAGCTGGGCAAGGTCCTCGCCAAGCGCGTCGAGCCCGCGCTCACCGAGGGCACCGAGGTGCCGGGGCTGGACACCTCCACGCGGGCTCTGGTGGCGGCCTACCGGGAGCTGCGCGGACGGCAGTAGGGGTGGCGCCGGGAACAACGCCTGTGCGATCTCTGTGTGGTTCCTCTAGGGTCACGCTGGACCGGAGAGACATGAGGTGTGCATGAAGCAGCGGAGGCGGGCCGCCGTGACACTCACGGCGGCCCTTCTGGGGGCGGCGCTCACGGCCTGCGGCCGGGGTGACACCCCCGTCGACGCCGGTGTGAACGGCGTGGCACAGGACGTGGCCGTCACCGGGTACGACAGCCTGGCGGACGTGCCGGAGAAGCTGGGCGACGACGGCACGACGATCACGGTCGGGAACGCACAGGCCCCCGTGGTGGTGCATCTGTACGAGGATCCCCGCTGCCCGGTCTGCGAGGAGTTCGAGTCGACCGGCGGTGGTCCCACCGTGCGCGAGGCCACCGTGCGGGGCGAGGTGAGGACCGAGTACACCCTCGCGTCCTTCCTGGACGACAAGCTCGGCGGCAGCGGCTCGAAGAAGGCGGTCAACGCGCTGCGGGCGGCCCTGGACGAGGGCCGGTTCGCGGAGTACCACGACGTCCTGTACGCCCACCAGCCCGAGGAGGCCGTGGACGGCTTCACGGACGCCCGGCTGCTCGAACTCGCCGGCCAGGTCGCCGGGTTGCGCACCCCCGCCTTCGAGTCGGCGGTCAAGACCATGAAGTACCGGGCCTTCGTGACCGCCTCCGAGAAGGTGTACGAGCGGGCGGGCGGCACGGAGGAGCCGGGCGGGCCGGGCACGCCCACGGCGTTCATCAACGACGTGCGGATCCCGGCGAACTACAACTCCCTGATCTTCGACGCGTCGGCGCTCGGGAGAGTCCTGGACGAGATCCGCAGGGCGCCGCAGGAGTGGAGCGCCGACGTCTTCCCGTGATCGCGCGGACGCCGGGCCCCTCCGTGGAGGAACCCGGCGCCGGCCGCCGTACGGGAAGTGCCGGAAGCCGTCGTTACGGCGAAGCCGGCGGGTAGAGCGAGCGCGGCAGCTGGGAGGCCGCCGCCGCGTCCAGGAGCCACAGGGTGCGGGAGCGGCCGTACGCGCCCGCCGCCGGGGCCTGGATCTCGCCCGCGCCGGACAGGGCGATCGCCGCGGCCTGCGCCTTGTCCTCGCCGGCCGCGAGGAGCCACACCTCGCGGGCCGCGCGGATCGCGGGCAGGGTCAGCGTCACCCGGGTCGGCGGGGGCTTGGGCGCGCCGTGCACCCCGACGACCGTCCGCTCGGTCTCCCGGACCGCCGGAAGCTCCGGGAACAGGGACGCCACGTGCGTGTCCGGGCCGACACCTAGCATCAGGACGTCGAAGGTGGGGACGGTGCCATGGTTCTCGGGGCCGGCCGCGCGGGCCAGCTCCTCGGCGTAGGCGGCTGCCGCGGCCTCGGCGTCGTCGCCGTGCGGGCCGTCCGACGCGGGCATGGCGTGCACGCGCTTCGGGTCCAGCGGAACGGAGTCCAGCAGGGCCTCGCGGGCCTGCGTGACATTGCGCTCGGGGTCGCCCTCGGGCAGGAAGCGCTCGTCGCCCCACCACAGGTCCAGGCGGCCCCAGTCGACGGCGTCCCGGGCGGGCGCGGCGGCGAGGGCGGCCAGCAGGCCGTTGCCGTTGCGCCCACCCGTGAGGACCACGGACGCCGAGCCCCGGGAGGCCTGCGCGTCCACGATCTTCGTGATCAGCCGGGCCGCGGCGGCCTGGGCCATCAGCTCCTTGTCGCGGTGCACGACCAGCTGCGGGGTGTTCACTTCGCCGCCTTCCCGGACCCGGAGAGGCCGGAGGGGACCGGCTTCAGCGCCGGCGGCTCCGCCGGTTCCGGTGCGGGAGCTTGCGCAGGAGCCTCGCCGACGGCCGGTTCTCCTTTGGCCGGCGGTCCCTCCGGAGCTGCTTCGGTGGCCGGAGCTGCTTCGACGATCGGAGCCGCCTCGGCCGGTTCCTCGGGCACCCGCCCGTTCGACTCGTTCAGCCGGTGCACCCCGAACCGCAGCGCGGACGCGTACGTGTCGTCCGGGTCCAGCCTGCGCAGCTCCTCCGCGATCAGCTCGGCCGTCTCGCGGCGCTTGAGCGCCACCGCGCGGTCGGGCTGGCCGTCGATGGACAGCGTCGCGAGCGAGCCGTCCGCCCGGTCCAGGGTGATCGGCCCGTTGTTGGTCTCCATGCGGACCGCGGTCAGCCCGGGCCCGGAGGAGAGCGAACGCCGTACCGGCACGTCGAGACGGTCCGCGAGCCACATGGCGAGCAGCTCGCAGCTCGGGTTGAACTCCTCGCCCTCCACCTCGACCGCCTTGACCTCCACGCTGACCTGGTCCAGGGCCGCCGCCAGCATCGAGCGCCAGGGCGTGATCCGGGTCCAGGACAGGTCGGTGTCGCCGGGCGTGTAGGTGTCGGCGCGGGCGGTGAGTTCCCGCACCGGCTGCTCCGAGGAGTACGTGTCGGTGACCCGGCGCTGGCCGAGCGCGCCCAGCGGGTCGCCGGCCGGGTCGAGCGGCGCGTCCACCGGCCACCACACGACCACCGGGGCGTCCGGCAGCAGCAGCGGCAGCACGACCGACTGGGCGTGGTCGACGACGTCGCCGTGCAGCCGCAGCACCACCGTCTCGCCGGTGCCCGCGTCCGCGCCCACCCGGACCTCGGCGTCGAGCCGGGACTGGGTGCGGTCACGGGGGCTGCGCGACACCCGCTTGATGACCACCAGCGTGCGCGAGGGGTGCTCGCGCGACGCGTCGTTGGCGGCCTTGAGGGCGTCGTAGGCGTTCTCCTCGTCCGTGACGATGACCAGGGTGAGGACCATGCCGACGGCCGGCGTGCCGATCGCCCGGCGGCCCTGCACCAGCGCCTTGTTGATCTTGCTGGCCGTGGTGTCCGTGAGGTCTATCTTCATGGCCGGCGCCAGCTCCGTCCCTCTCGTGCGAGCATTTCGTCCGCCTCGACCGGGCCCCAGGTGCCGGACTCGTACTGCGCGGGCTTGCCGTGCCGGTCCCAGTACTCCTCGATCGGGTCGAGGATCTTCCAGGACAGCTCGACCTCTTCCGTGCGGGGGAAGAGGTTCGAGTCGCCGAGCAGGACGTCGAGGATGAGCCGCTCGTACGCCTCGGGGGAGGACTCGGTGAACGACTCGCCGTAGGCGAAGTCCATCGAGACGTCCCGGATCTCCATCGAGGTGCCGGGCACCTTGGAGCCGAAGCGGACGGTGACGCCCTCGTCGGGCTGGACGCGGATGACGATCGCGTTGGAGCCCAGCTCCTCGGTGGCCGTCGTGTCGAAGGGGGAGTGCGGGGCCCGCTGGAAGACCACCGCGATCTCGGTGACCCGGCGGCCGAGGCGCTTGCCGGTGCGCAGGTAGAACGGCACGCCCGCCCAGCGGCGGTTGTCGACCTCGACCTTGATGGCCGCGTACGTGTCGGTCTTGGACTGCGGGTCGATGCCCTCCTCCTGGAGGTACCCGACCGCCTTCTCGCCGCCCTGCCAGCCCGCCGTGTACTGTCCGCGCACGGTGTCCCGGCCCAGGTCCTTCGGCAGCCGTACGGCCCCGAGCACCTTGGTCTTCTCGGCGGCCAGCGCGTCCGCGTCGAAGGAGGCGGGCTCCTCCATGGCGGTGAGGGCCATCAGCTGGAGGAGGTGGTTCTGGATGACGTCACGGGCGGCGCCGATGCCGTCGTAGTACCCGGCCCGGCCGCCGATGCCGATGTCCTCGGCCATGGTGATCTGCACGTGGTCCACGAAGGACCGGTTCCAGATCGGCTCGAACATCGTGTTGGCGAAGCGCAGCGCCAGGATGTTCTGGACGGTCTCCTTGCCCAGGTAGTGGTCGATGCGGAAGACCTGGTCCGGGGCGAAGACCTCGTGGACGATCGCGTTGAGCTCCTCGGCCGACTTCAGGTCGTGGCCGAACGGCTTCTCGATGACCGCGCGCCGCCAGGAGCCGGACGACTGGTCGGCGAGGCCGTGCTTCTTGAGCTGCTGGATGACCACCGGGAAGGCGCCCGGCGGCACGGACAGGTAGAAGGCGAAGTTGCCGCCCGTGCCCTGTGCCTTGTCCAGCTCGTCGATGGTGTCGCGCAGCCGCTCGAAGGCGTCGTCGTCGTCGAAGGTGCCCTGGACGAAGCGCATCCCCTGGATGAGCTGCTGCCAGACCTCCTCACGGAACGGCGTACGGGCGTGCGCCTTGACCGCGTCGTGGACCTCGGCGGCGAAGTCTTCGTTCTCCCACTCCCGGCGGGCGAAGCCGACCAGTGAGAAACCCGGCGGCAGCAGACCCCGGTTGGCGAGGTCGTACACGGCGGGCATGAGCTTCTTCCGCGACAGATCGCCCGTGACGCCGAAGATGACCAGGCCCGACGGCCCCGCGATACGCGGGAGCCGTCGGTCGGCGGGATCACGGAGCGGGTTCGCTCCGGAACCGGAAAGAAGCGACAAGGGTTCAGCCCTCCGAGGGGGCGAGGCGCTGGAGCTCCGCCTCGGTCGACTTGAGCAGGTCGTTCCAGGACGCCTCGAACTTCTCGACGCCCTCGTCCTCAAGCAGCTGCACGACCTCGTCGTAGGAGATCCCGAGCTTCTCGACGGCGTCGAGTTCGGCGCGGGCCTGCTCGTAGGTGCCGGCGATCGCGTTGCCGCGGATCTCGCCGCCCGCCTCGGTCGCCTGGAGCGTGGCCTCCGGCATGGTGTTCACCGTGTTGGGCGCCACCAGCTCGTCGACGTAGAGGGTCGCCTTGTAGGCCTTGTCCTTGACGCCGGTGGAGGCCCACAGCGGACGCTGCTTGTTGGCGCCGGCGTTCTCCAGCTTCGACCAGCGCTCGCCGGAGAAGACCTCCTCGTACGCCTGGTAGGCGAGGCGGGCGTTGGCGACGCCGGCCTTGCCGCGGGCGGCCTTGGCCTCGTCGGTACCCAGCGCGTCGATGCGCTTGTCGATCTCGGTGTCCACGCGGGACACGAAGAAGGACGCCACGGAGTGGATCTTCGACAGGTCGAGACCCTTCTCCTTGGCCCGCTCCAGGCCGGCCAGGTAGGCGTCCATGACCTCGCGGTAGCGCTCCAGGGAGAAGATCAGCGTGACGTTGACGCTGATCCCGAGGCCGATGACGTCGGTGATGGCCGGGATGCCCGCGCGGGTGGCCGGGATCTTGATGAGGGTGTTGGGGCGGTCGACGAGCCAGGCGAGCTGCTTGGCCTCGGCGACGGTCGCCTTCTCGTTGTGGGCGAGTCGCGGGTCGACCTCGATCGACACGCGGCCGTCCTGGCCGCCGGTGGCGTCGAAGACCGGGCGCAGGATGTCGGCGGCGTCGCGGACGTCCGCCGTGGTGATCATGCGGATGGCCTCTTCGACCGTGACCTTGCGGGCGGCGAGGTCGGACAGCTGCTGGTCGTAGCCGTCGCCCTCGGAGATCGCCTTCTGGAAGATCGACGGGTTGGTGGTGACGCCCACGACGTGCTGCTGGTCGATCAGCTCGGCGAGGTTGCCGGACGTGATCCGCTTGCGCGACAGGTCGTCCAGCCAGATCGCGACGCCTTCTTCGGAGAGGCGCTTGAGTGCGTCTGTCATGGAATTACATCTCCTACGGTCGTGTATGGGCGTCAGCGCTGGGCGGCGGTGAGGGATTCCCGGGCCACGGAGGCCACGTTCTCGCCGGTGAAGCCGTACTCCTGGAAGAGCACCTTGCCGTCGGCGGAGGCGCCGAAGTGCTCCAGGGACACGATGCGACCGGCGTCCCCGACGTACTTGTGCCAGGTCAGGCCGATGCCGGCCTCGACCGCGACGCGCGCCTTGACCGACGGCGGCAGGACGCTGTCCCGGTACCCCTGGTCCTGCTCCTCGAACCACTCCACGGACAGCATGGACACCACCCGGGTCGGCACACCGGAGGCCTCCAGCTGCTCGCGCGCCTCGACGGCGACGTGCACCTCGGAGCCGGTGGCGATGAGGATGACCTCGGGGGAGCCGTTCGACGCCTCGAACAGGACGTAGCCGCCCTTGACGGCGTCCTCGTTGGGCTCGTAGGTCGGCACGCCCTGGCGGGTCAGCGCGAGGCCGTGCGGGGCGCCCTTGCCGTAGACCTTGGTGTGGCGCTTGAGGATCTCGCGCCAGGCGATCGCCGTCTCGTTGGCGTCGGCCGGGCGGACCACGTTCAGGCCGGGGATGGCGCGCAGCGAGGCCAGGTGCTCGACCGGCTGGTGGGTCGGGCCGTCCTCGCCGAGGCCGATGGAGTCGTGCGTCCACACGTAGGTCACCGGCAGGTGCATCAGCGCGGACAGGCGTACGGCGTTGCGCATGTAGTCGGAGAAGACGAGGAACGTACCGCCGTAGATACGGGTGTTGCCGTGCAGCGCGATGCCGTTCATCTCCGCGGCCATGGAGTGCTCGCGGATGCCGAAGTGGATCGTGCGGCCGTAAGGGTCCGCCTCCGGGAGCGGGTTGTCCGCCGGGAGGAACGAACTCGTCTTGTCGATCGTGGTGTTGTTAGAGCCGGCGAGGTCGGCGGAGCCGCCCCACAGCTCGGGGATCACCGCGCCGAGCGCCTGGAGCACCTTGCCGGAGGCGGCACGGGTGGCGACGCCCTTGCCCGGCTCGAAGACCGGGATGGAGGACTCCCAGCCCTCGGGCAGCTCACCCGCGACGATGCGGTCGAACTCGGCCGCGCGCTCGGTGTTGTTGGCGCGCCACTCCTGGAGCTGCTTCTCCCACTCCGCGCGGGCCTCACGGCCGCGGTCGAGGGCCTTGCGGGTGTGGTCGATGACCTCGTCGGCGACCTCGAAGCTTTTTTCGGGGTCGAAGCCCAGCACCCGCTTGGTCGCCGCGACCTCGTCGTCGCCGAGCGCCGAGCCGTGCGCCGCCTCGGTGTTCTGGGCGTTCGGGGCGGGCCAGGCGATGATCGAGCGCATCGCGATGAAGGACGGCTTGTCGGTGACCGCCTTGGCTTTCTGGATCGCGTCGTAGAGCGCGGCCGGGTCCAGGTCGCCGTTGGCCTGCGGCGCCACGCGCTGGGTGTGCCAGCCGTACGCCTCGTACCGCTTGACGGTGTCCTCGGAGACGGCCGTCTCGGTGTCGCCCTCGATGGAGATGTGGTTGTCGTCCCACAGCAGGATGAGGTTGCCGAGCTTCTGGTGGCCGGCCATCGAGGACGCCTCGGCGGAGATGCCCTCCTGGAGGCAGCCGTCACCGGCGACGGCGAACACGAAGTGGTCGAAGGGGGACTCGCCCTCGGCGGCCTCCGGGTCGAACAGACCGCGCTCGTAGCGGGC
Organism: Streptomyces sp. NPDC047072; assembly: GCF_040643855.1. Classification (NCBI taxonomy): domain Bacteria; kingdom Bacillati; phylum Actinomycetota; class Actinomycetes; order Kitasatosporales; family Streptomycetaceae; genus Streptomyces; species Streptomyces sp. NPDC047072. The sequence goes on from NZ_JBEYVC010000026.1 coordinate 72,651, forward strand.
GGCCATCGCCATGCCCACCGCGTTGGCGACACCCTGGCCGAGCGGACCGGTCGTCGTCTCGACGCCCTTGGTGTGGCCGTACTCCGGGTGGCCCGGGGTCTTCGAGCCCCAGGTGCGGAACGCCTTCAGGTCGTCCAGCTCCAGACCGAAACCGGCCAGGTACAGCTGGGTGTAGAGGGTCAGGGACGAGTGGCCGGCGGACAGCACGAAGCGGTCGCGGCCGACCCACTCCGGGTCGGCGGGGTCGTGCCGCATCACCTTCTGGAAGAGGGTGTAGGCGGCGGGCGCCAGGCTCATCGCCGTACCCGGATGGCCGTTTCCGACCTTCTGTACGGCGTCGGCGGCCAGGACGCGGGCGGTGTCGACGGCCCGCTGGTCCAACTCGGTCCACTCGAGGTCTGTGGTGGTCGGCTTGGTGCTCACCCTGGGTCAGGGCTCCTCTCCACATGTCAGGCATGTCGATTGCCGGTGCATCGGGCGCCCGGCCGTTGTCGAGCCTACCCCCGCGAGTACGTGCGTCTTTTCGAGTCATTCCAGACTGCCGGGCCGCACGGGGATGCGCCTCCTGACTGGGGTCGATCGCGTTCGGCAACTGAATACGGAGTCGCTCGTCCGAGTGCTCAAAGGAGTGACGACGGGCTCTTCCGGGGGGTCGCCCGGACACGACCCCACCCCCGCGAATGTCGGGGTATGGGCAACGTCTACAGTGGCGTGGTACGCGCGAGCCTTTACCGGGACTTCACATGGCCGAGGCTTGCTGGGATGTCTCTGTAGGGGTGTGCGTGACGGCCGTCGAATCCCGTCCAGCGGGTGTGCTGGGGGAGAGCAGGAGCTCGAGTCACCGGCCGTTCGGGGCCCGTGTCAAGGCGTTCGTGGCGCTCACCAAGCCGCGGATCATCGAGCTGCTGCTCATCACCACCGTTCCGGTGATGTTCCTCGCCCAGCAGGGCGTGCCGGACCTGAAGCTGGTCCTGCTCACCTGCCTCGGCGGGTACCTCTCGGCGGGCGGCGCCAACGCGCTGAACATGTACATCGACCGGGACATCGACGCGCTGATGGACCGTACCTCGCAGCGTCCGCTGGTCACCGGCATGGTGTCGCCGCGCGAGTGCCTCGCCTTCGGCATCACCCTCGCGGTCGTCTCCACCCTGCTGTTCGGCCTCACCGTCAACTGGCTGAGCGCCTGGCTCGCCCTCGGGGCGCTCCTCTTCTACGTGGTCGTCTACACGATGATCCTCAAGCGGCGCACCTCGCAGAACATCGTGTGGGGCGGCATCGCGGGCTGTCTGCCGGTCCTCATCGGCTGGTCGGCCGTCACCAACTCCCTGTCGTGGGCGCCGGTCATCCTCTTCTTCGTCATGTTCTTCTGGACGCCGCCGCACTACTGGCCGCTGTCCATGAAGGTGAAGGAGGACTACGCGCGCGTGGGCGTGCCCATGCTGCCGGTCGTCGCCTCCAACAAGGTGGTCGCCAAGCAGATCGTCATCTACAGCTGGGTGATGGTCGCGGTCTCCCTGCTGCTGACCCCGCTCGGCTACACGGGCTGGTTCTACACGCTGGTGGCGCTGCTCGCGGGCGGCTTCTGGCTGTGGGAGGCACATGGCCTGCAGAATCGGGCCAAGGCCGAGGTGACGGGCGCGAAGCTCAAGGAGATGCGGCTGTTCCACTGGTCGATCACCTATGTGTCGATCCTCTTCCTGGCGATCGCGGTGGACCCCTTCCTGAGGTAGGGCCCTGAGGTGAGGGTCACGTCGTCGTCCCCTCTACCCGTCGGTAGCATCATCGCCATGGCAGACACGCAGCAGGTTGACGCGAAGGCCGAGCGCAGGGTCGCCCGGCTCGTGAAGCAGATCGGCGCCTTCGCCAAGGAGCACGGCGGCGCCGAGGGACAGCTCGCCTACATCGGCGAGCGCGGCACCCGGATCGTCCTGGTCGGCGAGGACGGCGGCTGGGGCGACCTGGTGGCCCCGTCGTACGAGATCGCCGAGAAGGCGGTCGCGAAGGCCGGCATCACCGTCCACGAGGAGTTCGACGGCGAGTTCGCCGCGAAGGTGACGACCGGGCCGTACGAGTGGTCGCGGATGGCCGGGATCCAGGTGGGCGGTCCCAGCAACACCTAGTGCCCGGTTCACCCGTTAGGACGTGTGGCAAGCACACACGGTCCGTCCACGGGAGTCCGGATGATCGAAACGCCGTCCCTGGTGGACCAGTACTGCCACGGCGTACTGAGAACGGAACTGGGCCTCGGCACCTTCGAGGCCCAGCTGGCCCGCACCGAGGGCCCGCCCGCCCCGGGGACCACGCTCTTCGACACCCAGACCGGTTTCGCCGTACGACGATGGTGCCCGCCGCTGCTCGGTCTGGAACCGCACTGTCCCCCCGCCCGTTATCTCGCCCGGCGCCGTGAACTCGGCGTACTGGAATCGGGCCGCAGGCTGCTGCGGGGCAGCGGGATCACCACCTACCTGGTCGACACCGGGCTGCCCGGCGACCTCACCGAGCCCACCGAACTCGCCTCCACCGCGGCCGCCGAGGCCCGCGAGATCGTCCGGCTCGAACTCCTCGCCGAACAGGTCGCCGACACCTCCGGCACGGTCGAGTCCCTCCTCGCCAACCTCGCCGAGTCCGTGCACGGCGCGGCGGCCACCGCGGTCGCCTTCACCTCGGTCGCGGGCGTACGGCACGGTCTCGCGCTCGCGCCCGAGCCGCCCGGCCCCGGAGAGGTGCGGGGCGCGGCGGGCCGGTGGCTGGCGGGCCGCCGGGTGGGCGGCGAGCTGTCCGACCCCGTTCTCTTACGGCACCTGCTGTGGATCGCCGTCGCCACGGGCCGGCCGCTCCAACTGCACGCCGGGCTCGGCGAACCGGGCCTGCGCATCGACCGCACGGACCCCGTGCTCCTCACCGACTTCGTGCGCGCCACCGCCGGTCTCGGCACCGACCTCGTTCTGCTGCACGGCTACCCCTACCACCGGCACGCCGCCCATCTCGCCGGGGTCTTCCCGCATGTCTACGCCGACTCCGGGGCCGCTCTCGCGCGCACCGGCGCCCGCGCGGCGACCGTCCTCGCGGAGACCCTGGAACTGGCCCCCTTCGGCAAGATCCTCTTCTCCAGCGGCGCCCACGGCCTGCCCGAACTGCACGTGGTGGGCGCCCGGTTGTTCCGTGAGGCGCTGGGGCGGGTGCTGGGCGGATGGGTCGCGGAGGGGGCGTGGTCGCTGGCGGACGCGCAGCGGGTGGCGGGGATGGTGGCGGCGGGGAACGCGCGCAGGGTGTACGGGCTGGAGTGAGGTGTACAGGATGGGCGTATGCAGACCGAGGTGTTACTGGACCGCTTTCTCACCGGGCTGGCGCCGCTTGCCCCCGTCGCCGTGTGGGCGCATGGCTCGCTGGGCGGCGGTGACTACCAGGAGGGGCGCAGCGACCTGGATCTGATCGCCGTACTGGAGTCTCCGGTCGGGCCGGCGACGGTGTGGCGGCTGGCGAAGCTGCACGCGCGGCTACGGGCCGAGCCGTTGTCCGGCCAGTTGCACTGCACGTATCTGACACCCACGGCCGATCCCGGTCGCCGCCATCTGACCTGGGCGCACGAGGAGTTGTTCAAGCGGCCGGTCAGCCCGGTGACCCGGCGCGAGCTGCACACCTTCGGCCGCGTGCTGCACGGACGGCCGCCGGCGGATCTGCTGCCGGCGGTGACGGACCGGGAACTGGCCGACCATGTGGTCCGCGACCAGCGGGACTTCTGGCGCCCGGCCCTCGCCAACGGCCCGTTGTGGACCCGGGACGTGTGGGTCGACCTGGGACTGCTGACGTTCGCCCGCGCGACCGTGACCCTGCGCGAGGGCCGGTTGATCTCGAAGCGCGAGGCGCTGGAGCTGCTGCCGGGGCTCGGGGCGCCGGTGGAGGTCGTGGCGGACATCCGCGCGCGCCGCTACGGCGATCCCGCGGCCCCCGTCGAGAACCGGGCCGAGCTGACCCGTGCCTACCTGGGCCCGGCGATCGACGCGCTCGTGGCGTCGTACTGAAGGGGAAGGTCCGGAAGCTCGGCGTCCGGACGCTCGCGCAGGGCCAGGAGCACCCGCAGCACACCGATCCAGACCAGGGCCGAGCCGAGCATGTGGAGGCCGACCAGGAACTCGGGGAGGTCGGTGAAGTACTGGACGTAGCCGATCACGCCCTGGGAGAGCAGGACCAGGAAGAGGTCGCGGGTGCGGTCCAGGGGGCCCTTGGGGGCGTCGACCGCCTTGAGGATGAACCACAGGGCGAAGGTCAGCGACACCACGATCCAGGCCAGTACGGCGTGCACCTTGCTGACGGTCTCCCAGTCCAGCGGCATCCGCTCGACCTCGCTGGAGTCACCGGCGTGCGGCCCCGCTCCGGTCACCACGGTGCCGACCAGGATCAGCAGCACGGCGGCGGCGACCAGGAACCACACCAACTGCTGCACCGGCTTGCCGACCAGCGGGCGGGACTCTCCGTCGCCCTCCCGGGTGCGCTGCCACATCACCGTGGCGACGGCGATGAGCGCCGAGGTCGCCACGAAGTGGGCCGCGACGGTGTACGGGTTGAGACCCACGAGCACGACGATCCCGCCGAGGATCGCGTTGCTCATCACGATCCAGAACTGCGCCCAGCCCAGCCGGGTCAGGCTGCGGCGGCGCGGCTTCTCGCTGCGGGCCGCGATGATCGCCCAGCCGACGGCGGCACAGAGCACGTACGTCAGCATCCGGTTGCCGAACTCGATCGCGCCGTGCACGCCCATCGCGCTGGTCGCGGTGAGCGAGTCGTCGGTGCACTTGGGCCAGGTCGGACACCCGAGCCCGGACCCGGTCAGCCGCACGGCCCCACCGGTGACCACGATCACCACGGACATCACGACCGCGGAGAGCGCGGCCCGCCGAACCGTCCGCGGTTGCGGGGTCCAGCGTGCGGCGATGAAGGCGAGCGGGTTGCGGAGCGCCGCTACGGCGTCGGCACGGGTCAGCTTTGGCACGGGATCCATCGTAGGGGGCAGCTTGTGCACGCTTTCACGAGGCCCCCTACTCCCAGCGGAAGAACCGTCCCGCCGCCGCCAGACCCACGACGGCCCATGCCGCCAGGATGCCCAGATCCCCCCACGGCATGGCGGCGCCGTGTTGCAGGACGTCGCGGAGGCCGTTCGACAGGGCTGTGATCGGGAGGAGGGAGAGGAAGTCCTGGGCGCCCTGGGGGAATTTGGACAGGGGGACCATCACGCCGCCGGCGACCAGGAGGAGCAGGAAGGCCAGGTTGGCCGCGGCCAGGGTGGCTTCCGCCTTGAGGGTGCCCGCCATCAGGAGGCCGAGGCCGGAGAAGGCCGCCGTGCCGAGGATCAGGAGGAGCAGGACGGCCAGCGGGTTGCCGTGCGGGGACCAGCCCAGCGCGAAGGCGATCGCCGTCAGCAGGATCACCTGGAGGATCTCCGTGACCAGGACCGACGCCGTCTTCGCCGTCATCAGGGCCCAGCGGGGGAGAGGCGAGGACGCCAGGCGCTTCAGGACTCCGTAGCGGCGTTCGAAGCCCGTCGCGATCGCCTGGCCCGTGAAGGCCGTCGACATGACCGCGAGGGCGAGGACGCCGGGGGTGAGGAAGTCCACGGCCTTGTCGCGGCCCGTGTCGATGATGTCCACCGAGCTGAACAGCACGAGCACGAGGGCCGGGATCACCACCGTCAGCAACAGCTGCTCGCCGTTGCGGAGCAGCATCTTCGTCTCCAGCACCGCCTGGGCCCGGATCATCCGGCCCAGCGGGGCCGCACCCGGCTTCGGGGTGTACGTACCGGTGGTGGTCATCCGCGTAGTTCCCTGCCTGTCAGCTCCAGGCTGTGTCTTCCCGGGGGATAACCCCCGGACCCCCAGCAGATCCTTGTCCGGACCGGCGTCATGAGCGCAACTCCTTGCCTGTGAGCTCCAGAAAGACGTCTTCCAGGGTGTGGCGTTCGACCGAGATCTTCTCCGGCATGACGCCGTGCTGGGCGCACCAGGAGGTCACCGTCGCCAGCAGTTGCGGGTCCACCTTGCCGATCACCCGGTAGGAGCCCGGCGTCAGTTCCGCCGCCGAGCAGTCCGCGGGGAGGGCCTTGAGGAGCGAGCCCACGTCCAGGCCGGGGCGGCCCGAGAAGCGCAGGGTGTTCTCCGCGCCGCCGCGGCACAGCTCCTCCGGGGAGCCCTGGGCGATGACCCGGCCCGCGTCGATGATCGCCACGTCGTCGGCGAGCTGCTCGGCCTCGTCCATGTAGTGGGTCGTGAGGATCACCGAGACGCCGTCCGCGCGCAGGTCGCGGATCAGGTCCCAGGTGGCGCGCCGGGCCTGCGGGTCCAGGCCCGCGGTCGGCTCGTCCAGGAAGACCAGCTCCGGGCGGCCCACCACGGCCATCGCGAGGGCCAGGCGCTGCTGCTGGCCGCCGGAGAGCCTGCGGTACGTCGTCCGGCCGCAGCCGCCCAGGCCCAGGCGCTCGATCAGCGCGTCCACGTCCAGCGGGTGCGCGTGCAGCCGGGCCGTGTGCCGCAGCATCTCGTCGGCCCGCGCGCCCGAGTACACGCCCCCGGACTGGAGCATCACGCCGATCCGGGGATGCAGCTCGCGCCCCTGGCGCACCGGGTCCAGGCCCAGGACGCGCACGGTCCCCTCGTCCGGCCTGCGGTATCCCTCGCAGGTCTCGACGGTCGTCGTCTTGCCCGCGCCGTTGGGTCCGAGGACGGCGGTCACGCCCGCCCGGGCCACCAGGTCGAGGCCGTCCACGGCGGTCTTCGTGCCGTACCGCTTCACCAGGGCACGAACCTGGAGCACGGGCTCACTTCGCATGGGCCCGAGTCTAGGTTCGCGGTCCGCGCGGCCGACGGCCGGGTGCAGGATCTCCACCACCGGGATCCCCACCACTGGGGTCTCCACCGCCGAGATCCCCACCACCGAGTACGGTGCGCACCGCCCCGGGGATCTCCTCCTCCCGGGACCGGTGCACCGGCAGCCACCGCTCGGCGTAGGCGACCGCGTCCGCGACCGGGAACAGCCGGGTGTCGGCCCCGCCCACTGTTCCCCGTACGACGGGACGGTCCCGTTCGTAGTCGTAGCCCAGCTCGTCGAAGCGGTCGGAGGTGATCGACACCTCGGTCACCACCTCCCAGCCGGCCGGTCCGGGGCGGCCGACCCGCACCAGCGGGGAGGGGACGCGGTACTCGGCGAGATGGAAGCTCGTACAGGTGTCCCAGAGCGCGCCCAGCATCAGCACGCGCGCGTGCAGCGCTTCGAGACGGGCCAGCGGGCTGCGCTCGCCGAGGCGGCAGTCGGGTGCGTGGCCGTCGAGCACCTCCCGCGCGCGAGCGCCGAGCCCGGCGAAGGACGTCTGCGGGTGCGCGCTGCGCAGGGCGCCGGGCCAGGTGCGGACGGTCTCCGGGATCAGGCCGACCCCTCGGGAGGGCGTGACGAGGGGGTCGTAGGCGGGCATGGTGGCCCGGATCGTCTCCCACCACTCCTCGGGCACCGGCGGGTTGCCCCACACGGCCGGGTCGGAGAGGTCGCCGGTCTGGGTGGGGACCACGAGCGTGCCGTCCGGACCGAGGACGTCGAGGAGGGCCTGGACCACCGCGACGGGGCCTCCGCAGACCCAGCCGAGGGCCTTCAGGGAGGAGTGCACGAGGAGGATCTCGCCGCTGCGGACACCCAGCTCGCGCAGCTCCTTCGCGAGGGTGTCGCGGGTGACAAGTGGGCCGGTGGGAGGTGGTGTCGGCATGGTTTCGGAGTGTCCCCGACAAGGCCTCGAAATGCCACCGGATTGATCGATCAAAGATCGTTTCCGCAGGTCAGGTTAGGTGTGCCTAAGTGATGCAGGGCACCGTCCACAGGTCCGGCCGCGGCTTGCCCGTCCCTGAGGAATTACGCAACAATGGCGTTGTGAAAAACGTCGGCGAGGCCCCGCAGGAGGAGCTCGCGACCGGTGAGCGCTCGACGCGCAACCGGGTCGCGCGGTCCATCCTGGACCACGGCCCGTCGACCGTCGCCGACCTGGCCGCCCGGCTGAGGCTGACGCAGGCGGCCGTACGACGCCATCTGGACGCCCTCGTCGCCGACGACGTCGTGGAGGCGCGGGAGCAGCGGGTCTACGGCGCGCGGACGCGCGGCCGTCCCGCCAAGGTCTTCGCGCTCACCGACTGCGGCCGCGACGCCTTCGACCAGTCCTACGACAAGCTCGCCGCCGACGCCCTGGACTGGATCCGGGAGCGGTTCGGCGGGGACGAGGCCGTCGTCGCCTTCGCGCGCGCGAGGTTCGCCCAGCAGGCGTCCGCCTACCGCAAGGCGGTCGAGGCCGCGGCCCCCGAGTCGCGCATCGAAGCCCTGGCCAAGGCCCTGAGCGTGGACGGGTACGCTGCTACGGCGCGTAGCGCACCGGTCGGCGAGCAGCTCTGCCAGCACCACTGCCCGGTGGCTCATGTCGCGGAGAAGTTCCCGCAGCTGTGCGATGCCGAGACCGAGATCTTCTCGCAGCTGCTCGGCACCCACGTCCAGCGACTTGCGACCATCGCCCACGGTGACGGCGTCTGTACGACATTCATCCCGAAGATTTCCCAGAACACCCATAACGCATCCGCAAGCACGGCCGGGAGGAACCCCGCATGACTCTCCCCACGGAGACTGCCCACCCCGAACTCGAGGGCCTGGGCAAGTACGAATACGGCTGGGCCGACTCCGACACCGCCGGCGCCTCTGCGAAGCGCGGTATCAACGAGGACGTCGTCCGGGACATCTCCGCGAAGAAGTCCGAGCCGGAGTGGATGACGAAGCTTCGCCTCAAGGGCCTGCGGCTCTTCGAGAAGAAGCCCATGCCGAACTGGGGCTCGGACCTCTCGGGCATCGACTTCGACAACATCAAGTACTTCGTGCGCTCCACGGAGAAGCAGGCGGAGTCCTGGGAGGACCTGCCCGAGGACATCAAGAACACGTACGACAAGCTCGGCATCCCCGAGGCGGAGAAGCAGCGTCTCGTCGCCGGTGTCGCGGCCCAGTACGAGTCCGAGGTCGTCTACCACCAGATCCGTGAGGACCTGGAGGAGCAGGGTGTCATCTTCCTCGACACCGACACCGCCCTCAAGGAGCACCCGGAGCTCTTCAAGGAGTACTTCGGCACGGTCATCCCGGTCGGCGACAACAAGTTCGCGTCGCTGAACACCGCGGTGTGGTCCGGCGGCTCCTTCATCTACGTCCCGAAGGGCGTGCACGTCGAGATCCCGCTCCAGGCCTACTTCCGGATCAACACCGAGAACATGGGCCAGTTCGAGCGGACGCTGATCATCGTCGACGAGGACGCCTACGTCCACTACGTCGAGGGTTGTACGGCCCCGATCTACAAGAGCGACTCTCTGCACAGCGCGGTCGTCGAGATCATCGTGAAGAAGGGTGCCCGCTGCCGCTACACGACCATCCAGAACTGGTCGAACAACGTCTACAACCTGGTCACCAAGCGCGCCGTGGCGTACGAGGGCGCGACCATGGAGTGGATCGACGGCAACATCGGCTCCAAGGTCACCATGAAGTACCCGGCCGTCTACCTGATGGGCGAGCACGCCAAGGGCGAGACCCTCTCCATCGCCTTCGCGGGCGAGGGCCAGCACCAGGACGCCGGCTCCAAGATGGTCCACATGGCGCCGAACACCTCGTCCAACATCGTGTCGAAGTCCGTCGCGCGCGGTGGCGGCCGTACGTCCTACCGCGGTCTCGTGGAGATCGGTGAGGGCGCCGCTGGCTCCAAGTCGAACGTGCTGTGCGACGCGCTGCTCGTCGACACCATCTCCCGCTCCGACACGTACCCCTACGTGGACGTCCGCGAGGACGACGTGTCCATGGGCCACGAGGCGACCGTCTCCAAGGTCTCCGAGGACCAGCTCTTCTACCTGATGAGCCGTGGTCTCTCCGAGTTCGAGGCGATGGCGATGATCGTGCGCGGCTTCGTCGAGCCCATCGCGAAGGAGCTGCCGATGGAGTACGCGCTGGAACTGAACCGGCTGATCGAGCTCCAGATGGAAGGCGCGGTCGGCTAAGCACCGCCGTCTCCATCCAGTCACTTACGTAGGAAGAGAGCAGACCGACAGCCATGGCTGAGGCTCAGAACATCCCGGTGGGCAGCACCACCGCCGGCTCGATCGCGGTGGCCGCCGAGTCGACCGTCGCCACGCGCATGAGCGCGCCCCCGTCCTTCGACGTGCAGGACTTCCCGGTCCCGCACGGCCGTGAGGAGGAGTGGCGGTTCACCCCGCTGGAGCGCCTGCGCGGGCTGCACGACGGCACCGCGGTCGCCACCGGCGAGGGAGTGAAGGTGGAGGTGCAGGCCCCCGAGGGCGTCACCGTCGAGACCGTCGGCCGTGACGACGCGCGCCTCGGCAGGGCGGGCACCCCGGTGGACCGCGTCGCCGCCCAGGCGTACTCCGCGTTCGAGAAGGCCGGCGTGGTCACCGTCCCCAAGGAGACGGTCCTCACCGAGCCGATCCGGATCGCCGTGCACGGCGAGGGCGGGGTCCGCTTCGGCCACCAGGTCATCGAGCTGGGCGCCTTCGCCGAGGCCGTCGTCGTCATCGACCACACCGGTGACGCGGTGCTCGCCGCCAACGTCGACTACGTCCTCGGCGACGGCGCCAAGCTGACCGTCGTCTCCGTCCAGGACTGGGACGACAAGGCCGTGCACGTTGCGCAGCACAACGCGCTGATCGGCCGGGACGCGTCCTTCAAGTCGGTCGTCGTCACCTTCGGCGGCGATGTCGTACGACTGCACCCGCGCGTCTCCTACGCCGGCACCGGTGGCGAGGCCGAGCTGTTCGGCCTGTACTTCACCGACGCCGGCCAGCACCAGGAGCACCGCCTCCTGGTCGACCACAACACCCCGCACTGCAAGTCCAACGTCGTCTACAAGGGCGCGCTCCAGGGCGACGACGCGCACGCGGTGTGGATCGGCGACGTGCTCATCGAGGCCAAGGCCGAGGGCACGGACACGTACGAGATGAACCGCAACCTCGTCCTCACGGACGGCGCCCGGGTCGACTCCGTGCCGAACCTGGAGATCGAGACCGGCGAGATCGTCGGCGCCGGCCACGCCTCCGCGACCGGCCGCTTCGACGACGAGCAGCTCTTCTACCTGATGGCCCGCGGCATCCCCGCCGACGAGGCCCGCCGTCTGGTGGTCCGCGGCTTCTTCGCCGAACTCGTCCAGCAGATCGGCGTCGACGACATCGAGGCGCGGCTGCTGGAGAAGATCGACGCCGAGCTGGAGATCGTGTCGTGAACGGGCCGACGTCGACCTTCGTACGCGCCTGTGGGCTGAGCGAGCTGGAGGAGGACACCCCCAAGCGGGTGGAACTCGACGGCACGCCGGTCTCGGTCGTGCAGACCGAGGGGGAGGTGTTCGCCATCCACGACATCTGCTCGCACGCGAACGTCTCGCTCTCCGAGGGCGAGGTGGAGGACTGCCAGATCGAGTGCTGGCTGCACGGCTCCAGCTTCGACCTGCGCACAGGCAAGCCGTCCGGCCTTCCCGCGACGCGCCCCGTCCCCGTATACCCCGTAAAGATCGAAGGGGACGACGTGCTCGTCTCCCTCAACCAGGAGTCCTGAGGCAATCCATGGCAACGCTTGAAATCCGCGACCTGCACGTCACCGTCGAGGCCGACAACGCCACGAAGGAGATCCTCAAGGGCGTCGACCTGACCGTGAAGCAGGGCGAGACGCACGCCATCATGGGCCCCAACGGCTCCGGCAAGTCGACCCTCGCCTACTCCCTCGCGGGTCACCCGAAGTACACCGTCACCGGCGGCACCGTCACCCTCGACGGCGAGGACGTCCTGGAGATGGAGGTCGACGAGCGCGCCCGCGCCGGCGTCTTCCTCGCCATGCAATATCCCGTCGAGGTCCCCGGTGTCTCGGTCTCCAACTTCCTGCGCACCTCCGCCACCGCCATCCGCGGCGAGGCCCCCAAGCTGCGCACCTGGGTGAAGGAGGTCAAGGAGGCCATGCAGCGCCTCAACATGGACCCCTCCTTCGCCGAGCGCAACGTCAACGAGGGCTTCTCCGGCGGTGAGAAGAAGCGCCACGAGATCCTCCAGCTGGAGCTCCTCAAGCCGAAGATCGCGATCCTCGACGAGACGGACTCAGGCCTCGACGTCGACGCGCTGCGGATCGTCTCCGAGGGCGTCAACCGCGTCCGCGAGACCGGCGAGGTCGGCACCCTGCTGATCACGCACTACACGCGCATCCTGCGCTACATCAAGCCCGACCACGTGCACGTCTTCGCCAACGGCAAGATCGTCGAGTCGGGTGGCCCCGAGCTCGCCGACAAGCTGGAGGCCGAGGGGTACGAGGCTTACACGAAGGGTGGCGCATCCGCGTGACACAGCTGCCGGGCCTCCTCACTGAGTCCAATCTTCTTGGCGAGGCGATCCGCAAGGACTTCCCCGTCCTGGACCGCCAGGTCCACGACGGCCGGAAGCTCGTGTACCTGGACAACGCGGCCACGTCGCAGAAGCCGCAGCAGGTACTGGACGCCCTGAACGAGTACTACGAGCGCCACAACGCCAACGTCCACCGCGGTGTGCATGTGCTCGCCGAGGAGGCCACGGCGCTGTACGAGGGAGCGCGCGACAAGGTCGCCGCGTTCATCAACGCGCCCTCGCGGGACGAGGTGATCTTCACCAAGAACGCCTCCGAGTCGCTCAACCTCGTGGCGAACATGCTGGGCTGGGCCGACGAGCCCTACCGCGTGGACTCCGAGACCGAGATCGTCATCACGGAGATGGAGCACCACTCCAACATCGTGCCGTGGCAGCTGCTCTCGCAGCGCACGGGCGCGAAGCTGAAGTGGTTCGGGCTGACGGACGACGGCCGCCTCGACCTCTCCAACATCGACGAGATCATTACCGAGAAGACGAAGATCGTCTCCTTCGTGCTGGTGTCGAACATCCTGGGCACGGTCAACCCGGTCGAGGCGATAGTGCGCCGGGCGCAGGAGGTCGGCGCCCTGGTCTGCATCGACGCCTCGCAGGCCGCGCCGCACATGCCGCTGGACGTCCAGGCCCTCCAGGCCGACTTCGTGGCCTTCACCGGGCACAAGATGTGCGCCCCGACCGGCATCGGCGTGCTGTGGGGCCGCCAGGAGCTCCTCGAGGACCTGCCGCCGTTCCTCGGCGGCGGCGAGATGATCGAGACCGTGTCGATGCACTCGTCGACGTACGCGCCGGCGCCGCACAAGTTCGAGGCGGGCACCCCGCCGATCGCGCAGGCCGTGGGCCTGGGCGCGGCGATCGACTACCTCTCCTCGATCGGCATGGACAGGATCCTCGCCCACGAGCACGCGCTGACCGAGTACGCGGTCCAGCGGCTGACGGCGGTCCCGGACCTGAGGATCATCGGCCCCACCACGGCCGAGGACCGGGGCGCGGCGATCTCCTTCACGCTCGGCGACATCCACCCGCACGACGTGGGCCAGGTCCTCGACGAGCAGGGCATCGCGGTCCGGGTGGGTCACCACTGCGCCCGCCCCGTGTGCCTGCGCTACGGAATTCCTGCGACCACGCGAGCGTCGTTCTATCTGTACTCCACGCCGGCCGAGATCGACGCACTGGTCGAGGGGCTGGAGCACGTACGGAACTTCTTCGGCTGAAGGGCGTGCTGAAACCGTGAAGCTGGACTCGATGTACCAGGAAGTCATCCTGGACCACTACAAGCACCCGCACGGGCGTGGTCTCAGGGACGGTGACGCCGAGGTACACCACGTGAACCCCACGTGCGGCGACGAGATCACCCTCCGCGTGAAGTACGACGGCACGACGATCGAGGACGTCTCGTACGAGGGCCAGGGCTGCTCGATCAGCCAGGCCTCGGCCTCCGTGCTGAACGACCTGCTGGTCGGCAAGGACCTCGCGGACGCGCAGAAGATCCAGGAGACCTTCCTGGAGCTGATGCAGTCCAAGGGGAAGATCGAGCCCGACGACGCGATGGAGGAGGTGCTGGAGGACGCGGTCGCGTTCGCCGGTGTCTCCAAGTACCCGGCCCGGGTCAAGTGCGCCCTCCTCAGCTGGATGGCGTGGAAGGACGCGACGGCCCAGGCGCTGGGCGCCGAAGCCGAAAGGAAGACGGCATGAGCGAGACCGTGGAGATGAAGCCGGCCTCCGAGGAGGAGGTCCGCGAGGCGCTGTACGACGTCGTCGACCCGGAGTTGGGCATCGACGTCGTCAACCTGGGCCTCATCTACGGCATCCACATCGACGACGCGAACATCGCGACGATCGACATGACCCTGACCTCCGCGGCCTGTCCGCTGACGGACGTCATCGAGGACCAGGCCAAGTCCGCCACGGACGGCCTCGTCAACGAACTGCGCATCAACTGGGTCTGGATGCCCCCGTGGGGCCCCGACAAGATCACGGACGACGGCCGCGAGCAGCTGAGGGCGCTCGGGTTCAACGTCTGACCCACTGGCTGAGACCGTCGAGGCCCCCGGAGATCTTCTTCAGTTCAAGAGGTCGTTGCAACACCCCGTTCGTAGGGAGTTGCAGTGGACTTCGAGATCCGGGAGGACCGGAGGCCGCAGGGCCCCCGGAAG
>NZ_JBEYVC010000027.1:0-86365 GCF_040643855.1 Streptomyces sp. NPDC047072
GTCCGCGACGAGCGCCCGCGCGTCCGCGCTCGCGGCGGGCGCGGACGCGCGCGCGGCGGCCGCGGCGGCGAACGAGGCGCGCGCCATCGTCGTCCAGAAGAGCGCGGCGGAGGCCCGCGAGAAGGCCCGGGAGGCCGCGGAGAAGGCGCAGGAGGACCGGAACAACGGCAGCAACCCGGCCGACAACGAGACCAATGACGACGTCAACCAGAACGGCAGCGGCGAGGACAACGACGAGTGGTACTCGGACGCCGGATGGTGGGCCGACGCCTTCAACTACGTCAGCGTGGGCGCCGGGTTGATCTCCGCCGGTCTCGGGTTCGCGAGCCTCGTCTTTCCCCCCTTCGCCGTCGTGGGTGTCCCGGCCGCGGCGATCTTCGGTGGCATCGCCATGGGAGCCGGCGCGCTGGGCACCCTGTTCACCGGCATCGAATACGGCTTCACCAGCAGCGAGTTCCTGTGGTCCGCGGCCGGTACCGCGCTGAGCCTGGTCACCTACGGCCAGTCCCGGTGGATCACGCCGGTCGCCAAGCGGGTGGCCCCTGTGGTGAAGCAGGTCGCGCAGGAGGGCAAGGAGCTGGTCTCCTCGATCACCAGCGGTCTGTCGTCGATGTTCTGACCGGCACCAGCAGCACGATCGGCGGGGTCTCCTGGCCAGTGCGCCAGGAGGCCCCGCCGTCTCATGGCACGCTCACAGGTTCGTCGAGGGTTAACCCTTGACTCGCCCACCCCTGCATGACATGACCCGGACAACCGTGCCACTCTCCCTCCAGCTCTCCGCAGTTCCCGCACGGCACCTCCACCCCGTCGTCGCAGTAGGAGTACGAGTGAGCCCCTCCCCACGAAGATCTGCCGTCGCCGCGTCCCTCGTGGCCGCCGCGTCCCTGCTCGCCGTAGGTATCCAGACGGTCCCCGCCGCCGCCGGGCCCGCCTCCCCCCACCCCAGCCCGCTGCGCGCCGGCGGACTGGAGGCGAAGCTCTCCCCGGCCCAGCGCACCGCGCTCATCCAGAGCGCGTCGGGCAGGACCGGGGCGACCGCGAAGTCCCTCGGTCTCGGCGCCAAGGAGAAGCTGGTCGTCAAGGACGTCGTCAAGGACAACGACGGCACCCTGCACACCCGCTACGAGCGCACCTACGACGGCCTGCCCGTCCTCGGCGGCGACCTGGTCGTGCACACGGCCCCGGCCGCACAGGCGACGGGCACGCTCGGCGCGACCTTCAACAACAACCGCCGTACCGTCTCGGTCAAGTCGACGACCGCCACGTACGGCAAGGCGTCCGCCGAGACGAAGGCGCTGAAGACCGCCAAGGCCCTCGACGCGACGGACCCGGCCGCGGAGAGCGCCCGCAAGGTGATCTGGGCCGGCGAGGGCACCCCGAAGCTGGCCTGGGAGACGGTCGTCACCGGCTTCCAGGACGACGGGACGCCCAGCAAGCTGCACGTGATCACCGACGCCACCACCGGCGCCGAGCTCTCCCGCTTCGAGGGCATCGAGACCGGCACCGGCAACAGCCAGTACAGCGGTACGGTCACCATCGGGACCACGCTGTCCGGCTCGACGTACCAGCTGTACGACACCACGCGCGGCGGCCACAAGACGTACAGCCTCAACAACGGCACGTCGGGCACCGGCACGCTGATGACCGACAGCGACGACACCTGGGGGACGGGCTCCGGCTCCAACACCCAGACCGCCGGCGTCGACGCGCACTACGGCGCGCAGGTCACCTGGGACTTCTACAAGAACACCTTCGGGCGCAGCGGCATCAAGAACGACGGGGTGGCCGCCTACTCCCGGGTCCACTACAGCTCGGCGTACGTCAACGCCTTCTGGGACGACGACTGCTTCTGCATGACCTACGGCGACGGCTCGGGCGGCACGCACGCGCTGACCTCGCTGGACGTGGCCGGGCACGAGATGAGCCACGGCGTCACCTCCAACACGGCGGGCCTCAACTACACCGGTGAATCAGGCGGGTTGAACGAGGCGACCTCCGATATCTTCGGCACCGGCGTGGAGTTCTACGCCGCGAACTCCACCGACGTCGGCGACTACCTCATCGGCGAGAAGATCGACATCAACGGCGACGGCACGCCGCTGCGTTACATGGACGAGCCCGACAAGGACGGCTCGTCGGCGGACAGTTGGTACTCGGGCGTCGGCAACCTCGACGTGCACTACTCGTCCGGTCCCGCGAACCACATGTTCTACCTGCTGTCCGAGGGCAGCGGCTCCAAGACCATCAACGGCGTCACCTACAACAGCCCGACCTCGGACGGCGTCGCCGTCGCCGGGATCGGCCGGGCCGCCGCCCTGCAGATCTGGTACAAGGCGCTGACGACGTACATGACGTCCAGCACCAACTACGCCGGCGCCCGCACCGCCGCGCTGAACGCGGCCGCGGCCCTGTACGGCACCAGCTCCACGCAGTACGCCGGGGTCGGCAACGCCTTCGCGGGCATCAACGTCGGCAGCCACATCACCGTGCCGACGACCGGCGTGACGGTGACCAACCCGGGCAGCCAGACCTCGACGGTCGGGACGGCCGTAAGCCTCCAGATCAGCGCGAGTTCGACCAACAGCGGTTCGCTGACCTACGCGGCCACCGGTCTGCCCACCGGCCTGTCGATCAGCAGCTCGACCGGCGCGATCACCGGCACCCCGACCACGGCCGGGACCTACAGCACCACGGTCACGGTGACGGACAGCACGGGGGCGACGGGCACGGCGTCCTTCACCTGGACGGTCAACTCGTCCGGCGGTGGCGGTAGTTGCACCTCGACGCAGCTGCTGGGCAACGCGGGCTTCGAGTCCGGGAACACCACCTGGACCGCGACCAGCGGGGTGATCACCAGCTCCAGCAGCCAGGCCGCCCGCACCGGTTCGTACAAGGCGTGGCTGGACGGCTACGGCTCCACCCACACCGACACGCTCTCGCAGTCGGTGACGATCCCGAGCGGCTGCACCGGGACGACGTTCACCTTCTACATCCACATCGACACGGCCGAGACCACCACCAGCACGCAGTACGACAAGCTGACGGTCACCGCCGGGTCGACGACCCTGGCCACGTACTCGAACCTCAACGCGGCCAGCGGTTACGTCCAGAAGTCCTTCAGTCTGTCGGCCTTCGCCGGTCAGACCGTCGCCCTGAAGTTCAGCGGCGTCGAGGACTCCTCGCTCCAGACCAGCTTCGTGATCGACGACACGGCGGTGACGACCGGCTGAGTCCTTCGTAGGCGGTGCGGGGCGGGTCGGAGGTCAGTCCTCCGGCTCGCCCTTCATCGCTTCCTCCATCGCGAGCAGCTCCTCGTTGGGGACCGCCCCGCCGAAGCGGCGGTCGCGGGAGGCGAACTCGACGCAGGCCCGCCACAGGTCACGGCGGTCGAAGTCCGGCCACAGGACGTCCTGGAAGACCATCTCGGCGTACGCGCTCTGCCAGAGCAGGTAGTTGGAGGTGCGCTGCTCGCCGCTGGGCCGCAGGAACAGGTCCACGTCAGGCATGTCCGGGTAGTACAGGTACTTCTGGAAGGTCTTCTCGGTGACCTTGGACGGGTCGAGGCGGCCCGCCTTGACGTCCTCGGCGAGGGCCTGCGCCGCGTCGGCGATCTCGGCACGGCCGCCGTAGTTCATGCAGAAGTACAGGGTCAGCAGGTCGTTGTCCTTGGTCCGCTCCTCGGCGACCTGGAGCTCCTTGACGACCGACTTCCACAGCTTGGGCATCCGGCCCACCCAGCGCACCCGCACCCCGAGCTCGACGAGCTCCTCGCGGGTCTTGCGGATGAAGTCGCGGTTGAAGCCCATGAGGAAGCGCACCTCCTCGGGCGAGCGCCGCCAGTTCTCGGTGGAGAAGGCGTAGATGGAGACGTTGCGCACACCCAGCTCGATCGCGCCCTGGATCACGTCGAGGACCCGCTCGGCGCCGACCTTGTGGCCCTCGGTGCGCGGCAGCCCGCGCTCCTTCGCCCAGCGGCCGTTGCCGTCCATGACGATCGCCACGTGCTCGGGGATCAGCTCGCCCGGGAGCTTCGGCGCGCGGGCGCCGGACGGGTGCGGCTCCGGCGCCCGGTACTCACGGCGCTGACGCCCCAGGATCCCGCGTACGACCATGATGGTTCTCGTCTCCTCTTACGGTTGTTTCTCTACTGTTTTTCCACGTACCGCAGGGAGCGCAGCCCACGCTCCAGATGCCAGTGGAGATAGGCCGACACCAGCCCGCTGCCCTCCCGGACATGCCGCGGCTCGCTCGCGTCCGCGGTCTCCCAGTCTCCCGTAAGCAGCGCGGCGAGGAGTTCCAGGGTCTGCGGCGAGGGTACGACGCTGCCGGGCACCCGGCAGTCGACGCAGACGGAGCCGCCGGAGCCGACGGAGAAGAAGCGGTTCGGGCCGGTCATGCCGCATTTCGCGCAGTCGCTGAAGCTCGGGGCGTAGCCGTTGACGGCGAGGGAGCGCAGCAGGAAGGCGTCGAGGACGAGGTGGGGGGCGTGCTCACCGCGGGCGAGGGTCCTGAGGGCCCCGACCAGCAGCAGGTACTGCTGTACGGCGGGCTCGCCCTCGTGGTCGGTGAACCGCTCGGCGGTCTCCAGCATGGCCGTCCCGGCGGTGTACCGCGCGTAGTCGGAGACGATCCCGCCACCGTACGGCGCGATGGTCTCACTCTGCGTGCACAGCGGCAGCCCGCGCCCGATCAGCTCGCTCCCCCGCGCGAAGAACTGCACGTCCACATGGGAGAACGGCTCCAGCCGGGCCCCGAACTTCGACTTGGTCCGCCGCACCCCCCGCGCCACGGCCCGCACCCGTCCGTGCCCGCGCGTGAGCAGCGTGATGATCCTGTCCGCCTCGCCGAGTTTCTGGGTCCTGAGGACGATGCCGTCGTCCCGGAAGAGGCTCATCGTGCACCCCGCTCGGGCTCCGGCCGGGGGTCCGGGGGTTGTCCCCCGGGGGACGACAGCATGATCCTGTCCGCCTCACCCAGCTTCTGGGTGCGCAGGACGATGCCGTCGTCACGGAACAGGCTCATGAGCCCATTCTCGCGCACGCCGGGACGTGGTGAGCCGTGTGTGCCCTTCCGGCGGGGGTATCCGCTTCGGACAGCAGCCGTCGGGGCGGTTCCCCGGCCGATCGGAGGAGAGGTAGAGCATGTCCGCGTCCCTCGTGGAGACGGTCGACATCGAGGCACCCGTCGACGTCGCCTGGGCCCTGTGGAGCGATGTCACCCGCTGGCCGGCCTTTCTCAGCCATGTGCGCCTGGTGGAGCGGCTGGACGGGCGCCGCTTCGCCTGGCAGCTCCAACTCCCGGGCGCCGACAAGAACTTCGTCGCCGAGCTGGACGAGGTCGTCCCGCGGGACCGCATCGCCTGGCACACCGTGGAGGGCGTCCACCACGCGGGCGTGGTCACCTTCCACCGGCTCGGCGACACGTCGAGCCGTGTGACGCTCCAGATCGAGTACGACCCGAAGGGCTTCGTCGAGCACCTCGGCGCCCTGACCAACCTCGACTCGACCCTCGCCAACTACGACCTCGGCGAGTTCCAGAAACTCGCGGAGACCATGGGGCGGGGGTAAACCCCCCGCCGAACAAGGCAGTTGACCGGATGGGGCGGCGGCGCGCGATCCGCGAGGCTCGTCCGCATGAAGCAGATGACGAAAAGCCTCGCCCTGATCGCCGCCGCTTCCGGTGTCGTCTTCGGGGTCCTGACCCCCCTCTCCGCGTCCGCGACCGACAGCACCTCGGCGCCGCTGAAATGGACCGCGTGCGAGGGCGACGGCCTCGATCCGCGCCAGCGGTGCGCGACCGTCTCCGTACCGATGGACTACGCCGACCCGGAGGGCCCGAGCATCGACATCGCGATCTCCCGGATCCCGAGCGAGAACGCGGCGGCCCGCCGGGGCGCCCTGCTGCTGATCCCGGGCGGACCGGGCGGTGACAGCCTCGGCGACCCGTCCGGCAAGGGCCGAAGACTCCCGCAGGAGGTCCGCGACGCCTACGACCTCGTCGGCTTCGCCCCGCGCGGGATGGCCCCCTCGACCGCGGTGGACTGCGGACTCGAACACCGCGACCTGGCCCGGACGGCCCTGCTGCCCTGGCCCGCCGCGGACGGCTCCGTCGACGCGAACCTCGCCACCGCCCGGCGCGTGTCCGAGGCCTGCGCCCGCAACGGCGGCGAGCTGATCCGGCACATCAGCACCCTCAACGAGGCCCGCGACCTGGACCGCGTCCGGGCCGCCCTCGGCGAGCGGAAGGTGTCCGCCTGGGGAGTGTCGTACGGCACGTATGTCGGCGCCGCCTACGCCGAGTTGTTCCCGCGGCGCACGGACCGCTTCGTGCTGGACAGCAGCGACCGCCCCGACCCGGTGCTGGCGGAGCGCGCCTGGCTGGCCGCCTTCGAGGTGGGCGTCGAGGACAACTTCCCGGAGTTCGCCGCGTGGGCCGCCGCGCCCGGCAACCCGCTGCGCCTCGCGCGGACGGCCGCCGAGGTGCGCCCCCAGTTCCTGGACCTCGCGGCCCGCCTCGACCGCGAGCCGATCCCCTGGCCCGGCGCCAACCCGGCGGAGCTGAACGGCAACGTCCTGCGCCAGACGATGCTCGACTCCTTCTACGACCCCGACGACTACCCGGCCCTGGCCCGGCTGATCCTCGCCGCGCGGAAGGGAGAGGTCCCGCCCGCTCCGGCGGCCCCGCCGGAGGAGGTCCTGCAGAACGTCACCGCGGTCGGCGCGGCCACCATCTGCAACGACGTCGACTGGCCGGGCGAGGCGACGGCGTACGAGAAGGACGTGGCCGCGAGCCGGGTCAAGTACCCCCTGACGGCGGGCATGCCGCGCGGTGCCATGGCGTGCGCCGCCTGGCCCCACGCACCGCAGGAGCCCCCGCTCCAGGTCACCGACCACGGCCCGTCGAACATCCTCCTCGTCCAGAACGAACGCGACGTCGCCACCCCGCTCAGCGGCGCCCTGAAACTCCGCGAGGCGCTCGGCCGCCGCGCCGTCATGGTGACCAACAACTCCACCGGCCACGACGCCTATCTCGACAACGGCACCCCCTGCGGCGACCGGACGGTGTCCCGCTTCCTGGCCACGGGCGAGCGGCCCGGGAAGGACCTCTACTGCCGCTGAGCGCACCCGCGGTACCGCCCCGCCACCGCCCGGAACGCCTCCTTCGGTTCCCAGTGCCAGGTCGAACTCGGGTCGTTCGGGCGGTTCTTGACCGCCTTGGTGATGCTGTAGCTCGCCATGTCGAGGTCGTGCAGGGGGTCGTCGGGGCGGTGCGGGGCGTCCGGGGTGACGAACTCGAAGACCATCGCCGCGTAGAGGTCCAGGGAGGTGAAGACGTCGAGGAGGTCGGTGAGGTAGGCGGCCTGGGTGTGTTCGCTGCGCCTGAGGCCGCCCTTGATCTCCGGCGGGTTCTTCGTGTGGTCGACCGCGTCCCAGCCCATGCCGCCCGCCTCGGGCGCGCCGGCGTATGTGCAGGTGCCGAACTCGGTGATGGCGAGGGGCTTGCCCCAGCGCAGGTACTTCCGCAACTCCCGTACGTAGGAGGCTGGTTCGCGGTGGTACGAGTAGTAGTCGATGCCGACCACGTCGAAGAGGCGCCAGTCGACCTCGTCGTCCTGGGCGGCCGCGTAGCTCAGGCGGCCGTGGAAGACCGAGCGTCCGACCGCGGCCGCCTTCGCGGTGAAGCGGTCCAGGCGGCGCTGCATCCTCACCGGGTCGACGGTGCCCTTCTGGAGGTTCTCGATGCGCTCGAAGACGTCGGCGCCCGGCACGATGCCCGGTACGAACAGCCAGAACTCGCAGCCCACGCTGAACTCCACGCTCGCGCCCTGCCGACGCAGCCGCTCCGCGAACCGGCCGGTCTCCGCCAGGTGTTCGAGGATGTCCCGCTCCGGGACGTCCCCGAGGGTCGGCTGGAGCCAGACGTGCAGCCCGCGTTCGGCGGCCTCGGCGGCGGTCGCGGTGAGCCGCTCGACACCGTCACCGGTGACGTCGAGGGTGTCGGCGTGCAGCTCGTCCCGGATCGCCCGGACGTCGGCCCGCATGCGCGCGGTGCTCCAGGCGGTGCCGGGCGTCTCGCCGGCGCCAACGGTGTAGACGACACCGTGCCGGGTGAGACCGCGCCCACGCCGGCCCCGCGCCCGCTCGTGACGGGTCGGTCCTGATGGTCGTACGGCCGCCTCGGCCGGCTTCGGACGGGCCGGTTCCGTGGGGCGTACGACCGCCTCGGCCCGCCCCGCCGGCAGCAGCGCCGCCGCTCCCACGGCCGCCGTCCCCGCCAGGAACCGCGCCCGGTTGATCCCCGTTTTATTCTCCATGCCGGTCACTGTGCCGGGCGCCGGGCGCGCTGTCCGTCCGCCGATGGTCGACGGCTCCGCAACCAAGGAACGACGTCCGGCGTCGGTCACTGAAGAGATCGTTTCCGTCCACCGAACAAAGGAGAGCGGGATCTTCACCCGACGTAAGCTCCTCGCCGCCGGTACCGCCACGGCCTTGGTGACGAGCATCCCCACCGCACGGGCCGCCACCGCACAGGCCGCCACCGCAAGGGCCGCCACCGGCAACCGATTTCGCGAGCTGGAGGAACAACACGGCGCCCGTCTGGGCGTGTTCGCGCACAACCTCGCCACGAAGCGCTCGGTGACCCACCGCGCCGACGAACTGTTCCCGATGTGCTCCCTGTTCAAGACCCTGGCCGCCGCGGCCGTCCTGCGCGATCTGGACCGGCACGGCGAGGTGCTGTCGCGCCGGATCCACTACACCGCCGACGACCTGGTGGAGCCGGGCTCGGACCAGACGAAGGCGCACCTCGCCGAGGGCATGACCGTCGCCGAACTCGCCGACGTGGCCATCACGTTCAGCGACAACGCGGCCGGCAACCTCCTGCTGCGCGAGCTGGGCGGTCCCACCGCGATCACCCGCTTCTGCCGCTCCCTCGGTGACCCGGTCACCCGCCTCGACCGCTGGGAGCCCGAGCTCAACTCGGCCGAACCGGACCGGATCACGGACACCACGACCCCGCGCGCGATCGGCCGCACCTACGGCCGGCTGGTCCTCGGCGACGCGCTGAACCGCCGGGACCGGGAGCTGCTCACGCACTGGCTGCTCACCAACACGACCAGCGGGACACGCCTTCGGGCCGGTCTGCCGAGCACGTGGACGGTCGCCGACAAGACGGGCGGCGGTTCCTACGGCACCAACAACAACGTGGGCATCGCCTGGACCGAGGAGGGCGCCCCGATCGTCCTGTCGATCCTGTCGACCCGGCCGGACCCGGACGCCGTACGGATCGACGCCCTGATCGCCGAGACGGCAGCACTCCTCGCGGACACCCTCGGCTGACGGCGAAGTACCGCATGGGTACAACCCGGCGCCCCTAAAGACGCTCTCCGAACCGCCGGACGTATCTGTGCTGCCACGGGGTCTCCACCGCACGCCGGTCATAGCGTTCCCGCACATACGCCACCGCCTCCCCCGGCGGTACGCCGTCCAGGACCGCCAGACACGCCAGTGCCGTCCCCGTGCGGCCCCGGCCTCCCCCGCAGGCGATCTCCACGCGCTCCTCCGCCGCCCGCTCCCACGCCTCCCGCAGGGTCTCCCGCGCCTCCGCGCGGTCCTTCGGGAGGCGGAAGTCCGGCCAGGAGAGCCAGCGGGAGGTCCAGGGGAACTCCGGAGGGCGGTGGCCGAGCAGGTAGACGCCGTACGACGGAACAGGCGCCCCCGCGTCCAGCGGCCGCCGCAGGCCCCGCCCCCGCACCAGGCGTCCCGACGGCAGTCGGAGTACCCCTTCGTCCTGTTCGTCCCAGCGCTCTCCGGTCACCATGGGCCCATTCGAACTCCCCGCCGAAGCCCGGGCAACCGATTCCCGCGTCCCGGTGGTCTGGAGGGCGAGGGAGGGTGCTTGATGCAGGCCGAACTAGAGGATCGGTTCCAGGAATTCGTCAGAGCGAGATGGTCGCACCTCGTGCGCACCGCGTATCTGCTCACCGGCGACGCCCATCACGCCGAGGATCTGACGCAGACGGCGCTGGCGAAGGCGTACCGCTCCTGGCGGCGCGTGGCGGCCAGCGACAGTCCGGAGGCGTACGTCCGGCGGATGCTCGTCACCTGCAACAGCGACCGCTTCCGCAAGCGGCGCGTGCGGGAGGCGCTGACCGACGTACCGCCGGAGTCGGCGGTCAGCGACGAGGGGGTCGCCCGGGTCGACGAGCGGCGGGTCCTGCTGAAGGCGCTGGCCCGACTGCCGCCCAGGCAACGGGCGGTGGTGGTCATGCGCTACTGGGAGGACCTGTCGGAGGCGGAGGTCGCCGAGACGCTCGGCTGCTCGCAGGGCACGGTCAAGAGCCAGGCGTCCAAGGGGCTGGCGAAGTTGCGTTCGTATCCGGGGCTCGGGCAGGTCATGGACCACGCCCCGCAGGGAGGCACGAAATGAGTGAGACGGAGCGGGAGTTCGAGGAGCAACTGCGGGAGCTGCTCGCGGACGACGCGTACACGATCCGGCCCTCGCCGGTGCCGTACCCGGCGATCCGGCGGCAGGGCGTGATCGAGCGGCGCCGGCGGGTGGCGGTGGCCGGCGCGGCCCTGGTGACGCTGGCCGCGGTACCGGTGGGCGCGTTCGCGCTGACCGGCGGCGGCGCGGCGACGGCGGACACGGCGGCGACGCTCGGCGCGTCGGCGAGCGCCACCCAGGCGGCCACACCAAAGCCCTCCCCCACGCCCAGCGGTCCCGTCGGACCCGTCTCGCCGCAGCGGCAGCTCCTCGACGGGATCACGCTGGAGCAGGCCGCGGACGGTCTCGCCAAGTGCATCGCCTACGACCAGGAGACGCAGGCGAGCCGGGCGAACGCCACCGCGGTGACCGCCGGCACCGGCTCGCCCACCCCCGCCTGGACCCCGCCCGACCTGGGCGACGCCGACGAGTACCGGATCATCCTGGCGATGCACAGCACCGGTGACTCGAACGCGACCGGCGACGGCATATGGGTGGTCGCAGTGAAGGAGCAGCCGAAGCAGACCCGGCTGCTCTGCCGGGTCGTGGACGGCGAGGCGGCGAGCGTGGGCAGCAGCGTCGGCAACGACGACATCCCGGACGCCCCGCCGGTGCTGGCCGACATCAACGGCGGCAAGCTCTACCAGCAGTCCTTCATCGACAAGGGCAACTGGAAACTGCCGTTCCGCTGGGGTGTCATCGGCACGGTCGAGCCCTCGGTCGCGAAGGTGACCGTCTCCTACGGCGGCTCCACCGCCGAGGCGGTCCTGGACCACGGCTGGTTCGTCGCCTCGGCAACGCTGAACCAGCAGGTCACGGCGTCCCCCCACATCAAGGGCTACGACGCGGACGGCAAGCTCCTCTACGACTCGGCAACGGACAAGTCGTACGAACAAACCCTGCCGTAGAGCGGTACGAGCGAGGAGGATGGGGGCGCCGTACAGGGGTCGGCGCCCCCGGCCGCCCCGCTCGAACCACTCCACGGAGCCCCGATGACCTTCCCCGCCCCGCTCACCGGTGTCGTCCCGCCCGTCTGCACGCCGCTGACACCGGACCGCGAGGTGGACGTCCCCTCCCTGCTCAGGCTGGTCGACCACCTCGTCCAGGGTGGAGTGGACGCGCTGTTCGTGCTGGGGTCGTCGTCGGAGGCGGCGTATCTGCGCGACGCGCAGCGCGCTCTGGTGGTGCGGACGGTGACCGCCCATGTCGGGGGCCAACTCCCGGTCCTGGCAGGGGCGATCGACATGACCGCGCCGCGCGTCCTGGACCATGTGGCCGCGGTGTCGGCGGCGGGCGCGGACGCCGTGGTGGTGACCGCGCCCTTCTACACGCGCACCCACCCCGCCGAGATCGCCCGCCACTTCCGGCTGGTCGCGGCCGCCTCGCCGATGCCGGTCGTCGCGTACGACATCCCGGCCGCCGTGCACACCAAGCTGCCCTCGGACGTCGTGCTCGACCTGGCCGCCGAGGGCGTGCTCGCCGGGCTGAAGGACTCCAGCGGTGACCTGGCGGCCTTCCGCGAGGTCGTCACGGGCCGCCGCGACCGCTCCGACATCACCGGCTTCAGCGTGCTGACCGGTTCGGAACTCGTCGTCGACTCCGCGCTCGCGCTCGGCGCGGACGGGGCGGTCCCCGGCCTCGCCAACGTCGACCCGGCCGGATACGTCCGTCTCGACCGCCTGTTCCGCGCCGGGGACCTGGAAGCGGCCCGCGCCGAACAGGAGCGTCTGTGCGCCCTGTTCGGCCTGGTGGGCGTCGGCGACCCGGCCCGCATGGGCCCCTCGTCCTCAGCCCTCGGCGCCTTCAAGGCGGCCCTGCATCTGCGGGGCGTGATCGACTGCCCGGCGACGGCGGAGCCCCAAGTACCGCTGTCGGAGCGGGAGACGGAGCGGGTGGGGAAGTTCCTCGCGGCGGCTGGGCTGCTCTAGACCCCGCTCTTCACCCCGCCCCCGGCGTCACCATCCCCGACTCATAGGCCACGATGACCAGTTGAGCCCGGTCCCGCGCCCCCAGCTTCCCCATGATCCGGCTGACGTGGGTCTTCGCGGTGAGCGGACTCAGCCCCAACGCCTCACCCACCTCGGTGTTGTTGAGCCCCCGCGCGACCAGGGTGAGCACCTCGCGCTCCCGTTCGGACAGGCACTCCGGCCCGACCGCGCTCACCGGCACGGACGGGCTGCGCAGGAACCGCTCGATCAACCGGGCAGTCGGCCCCGGCGACAGCAGGGCCTCCCCGGCGGCCACCGTCCGGATGGCGTCGAGGAGTTCGGCCGGCCGGGTGTCCTTCACCAGGAACCCGGACGCCCCCGCCCGCAACGCCTCCACGATGTTCTCGTCGGTGTCGTAGGTGGTCAGGACGAGCACCCGGACCCCGGCGAGCGCCGCGTCCCCGGCGATCAGCCGGGTCGCCTCGATGCCGTCGAGGTCGGGCATGCGGATGTCCATCACCACGAGGTCGGGCCGCACTTCACGGGCCGCCCCCACGGCCTCCCGTCCGCTGCCCGCCTCCCCGACGACCACCATGTCCTGCGCCGACTCGACGAGCATGGCGAACGCGGCCCGCACCAGCGTCTGGTCGTCGGCGAGCAGCACGCGGATGGTCATACGGTTCCCTCCCCCAGCGTGAGCGGCAGCGCTGCCGTCACCTCGAAGCCGCCGTCCGGCCGTGGTCCGGCGTCGAGTGTGCCACCCACGCTGCGGGCCCGCTCCCGCATGCCGACCAGCCCGAATCCGGGGGTGCCGCCGGGTGTGGGCCCGGTGCCGTCGTCGGTCACCGACACGCGCAGGGCGCCGGGTTCGTCGTACAGCCGCAGACGTACGGCGGGTTCGGGCCCCGCGTGCCGTACCGCGTTGGTGAGCGCCTCCTGGACGATGCGGTAGGCGGCGGCGCCGACGGCCGGCGGCGGGTCGGTGCGCACGCGCAGGTCCTGGTCGACGCGGGCGCCCGCGAGCCGGGCGGCGGCCACCAGGTCGGGCAGTCCGTCGAGGCCGGGCAGCGGTCCGCGGGCGTCCGGGGTGCCGTGCTCGCGCAGCACCTCCAGCGTCGTACGGAGTTCGCCGCGCGCGGTGCGGCAGGTCTCGGCGATGTCGTCGAGGGCCCCCGCGACCGCCTCCCGGTCGAGGCGCTCGGGGTCGGCGGCCAGGACGTGCGCGGCGACGGAGGTCTGGACGCCGATGAGGGTGATGGTGTGCGCGAGGAGGTCGTGCAGGTCGCGGGCGATGCGCAGGCGCTCCTCGGCGACCCGGCGGCGGGCCTCCTCCTCGCGGGTGCGTTCGGCCTTCTCGGCGCGCTCGACGATCGCTCTGACGTATTCGCGGTAGTAGCGGACGTCGATCCCGCAGAACAGGACGGCGATGATCCAGCCGGAGATCCGCAGCAGTTCGACGGCCTGGTGGGTGCTGACGGTGAGCATGACGCTCGTGGAGAGGCCGACGACGGTGACGCCGGTCAGGATCGTCCGCAGCGGACGGCCGGTGACGGCGACCGTGTAGAGGGCGACGTAGGCGACCGGGGTGGGGGCGAGGTGGTTGTTGTCGAGGGCGTGGTACGGCACGATCAGCGCCACCAGCGCGGCCAGTACCGGCATCGGGCGGCGCCGCCGCCACACGATCGGTACGTGCGCGGCGAGCAGCAGCGTCCAGCCGACGGCGTCCGGGCGGCGGGCCTCGTCGGTGAAGAGTCCGACGCACACGGCGGCCGCCGCGAGCACCACGGCGAGCAGGGCGTCGTTGCGGGTGCCGTGCGGGGCGGTCCGGGGGTCGCGGTTGACCGCCGCCATGATCCGCTCGCCGAGTCGGGGTCCGGTGGTTGGCTGCACGCCCTCATCCTCGGGGCGGAGGGCGCCCTTCCGGGAGGGAGGGGCGCCCAGAAGTGACCTCGTCACACGCGTTCCGCCTGGCGCTCGGTCCGTACCCGAGGTTGTGGCGCCCGGGACAGCGGCCCCGGCCACCACACCTTCCGCCCCAGCGCGACGGCCGCGCTGGTCACGAGATAGGTCCGCACCAGGAACGTGTCGAGCAGCACGCCGACCGCGATGACGAAGCCCAGTTCGACGAGCGGGACCAGCGGCATGTTGGTGAGCACCGCGAAGGTGGCCGCGAGGACCAGCCCCGCCGAGGCGATGACCCCGCCGGTGGTGCGCAGCGCGGTGAGCGCGGCCGGGACGGCGTCGGCACCGGCGAGGGACTCCTCACGCATCCGGTGCATCAGGAAGATGCCGTAGTCGACACCGAGGGCGACCAGGAACACGAAGGACAGCAGCCCGAGCCCCGGATCGGTGCCCGCGAACCCGAACACCGGCCCGAAGACCAGCCCGCCGATCCCGAGGGCGGCGGCCCACACCGCGACCACGGCGGCCACCAGGATCAGCGGCGCGACCAGCGACCGCAGCAGCAGAACGAGGATCAGCAGCACGGAGACCAGCACGATCGGCACGACGACCATCCGGTCCCGGGCGTTGGTGTCCTTCAGGTCGATCTGCTGGGCGCTGGGCCCGCCGACGTAGGAGCCGTCGAGTGTGTCCCGCAGCCGCTCGATGGTCGCGGTCTCCCCGGCGGACTGGGGCGCGTTCGCGGCGATGACGGAGATCTCGGTCCAGCCGTCTCCGCTACGGCCTTGCCGGGCGCTGTCGACTCCCCGGGTGCCCCGGACCTCCGCGAGGGTCTCGGCGGCGCGGTCGGTGGGCGTGATGACGGTGACGGGCTGGGTGCCTCGCTCGGGGTAGGCCGCGGCGAGCGTCCGCATGGCCGTGACCGCGTCGGGCCTGGTGGTGAAGGAGTCCTCCTGCTTGAGCGTGCCGGGGAGGTTGAGCACGCCGAGCGCGAGCGCCCCGAGCAGGGCGGCACCGCCGGCGAGCACGGTGAGCGGCCGCCGTCCGGCGGAGGAGCCCATCGCCGCGAACAGCGACCGGCGGGCCTTGGGCGTGCTGCCGTACCGGGGCACCAGCGGCCAGAAGACCCGGCGCCCGAGCAGCACCAGCACGGCGGGCAGCAGCGTCATCATCGCGGCCAGCGCGCACAGGATGCCGACCATGCCGAGCGGGCCCATCCCGCGGCTGCTGTTGAGGTCGGCGGCGAGCAGACACAGCAGGGCGGCGGCCACGGTGCCGGAGGAGGCGAGCACGGCGGGCCCGCAGCCGCGCAGGGCGGCGAGCATGGCGTCGTACGGCCGCTCGACCCGCCGTAGCTCCTCCCGGTACCGGGAGACGAGCAGCAGCGCGTAGTCCGTGCCCGCGCCGAACACGAGGATGGTCATGATCCCGGAGCTCTGGCCGGTCACGGACGTCCCGAACCCCTGGTGGAGCCCGTAGGCGACGGCCCGTCCGAGGAACTCCGACATCCCGGCGACACCGAGCGGCACGAGCCACAGCAGTGGGCTGCGGTAGATGACGACCAGCAGGATCGCGACCACGGCGGCGGTGGTGTAGAGCAACGGCCCGCCGAGCGAGTTGTAGACCTCGCCGGCATCGGTGGCGAGCGCGCCCTCGCCGCCCACGTCCACGCTGAGCCCGTTCTCTTCGTGGGCGATGCCCCGCACGTCATTGACGAGCCGGTCCCGGGCCTTCTCGTCGGTCCCCGGCTCGGTACTGGCGATCGGGTACATGAGCGTGGTCCCGTCGGCGGACGGAACCCCCTTCGGCTCGGCGGTGAGCGCGTGCGCGTCGGCGATCCGCGCGACCTGCTTCGCCGCGGTCGCCCGATCCCCGGTGCTCAGCCCACCATCCCGGTGATACACGACGACCATCTGCGTCGCCCCGCCCCCGGGCAACCGCTCCTGCACCTTCGCGACCTGCGTCGAGTCGGCACTGGCGGGCAGATAGTCCACCGGCCGGTCCCGCTGCACATCGGCAAGCCTGGAAGCGAACGGCGAGGCCACCGCCAACAACACAACCCACAACCCCAAC
This sequence comes from Streptomyces sp. NPDC047072, assembly GCF_040643855.1. Classification (NCBI taxonomy): domain Bacteria; kingdom Bacillati; phylum Actinomycetota; class Actinomycetes; order Kitasatosporales; family Streptomycetaceae; genus Streptomyces; species Streptomyces sp. NPDC047072. The sequence continues at coordinate 16,389 of NZ_JBEYVC010000027.1, forward strand.
ACCACCCAGGGCACCCCCCGCCCCCGCACACCTGTCCCCATGGCCCCCATCCCCTCCACTCGACTGTCCGATCCGGTCCCAGCCTCCCGGCGGGGAGGATCCGATTCGTCGGACGGGAGGGCGAGTTGGGGGCTACTGCCAGGGGTGACCCGGGGGCGCGACTACTCCCCGGGGAGTATCAGGAGGGCGTGCGGGCCGCTGCCAGTAGGCGGGTCACGTCGTCCGCGCAGATGGTCAGGGCCGAGCCGACCGTCGTCAGGGCGTCGCGTTCCGCGGGGGTGTACGGGCCGTCCGCGAGGGCGATGCGGGCCGCCTGGAGGAGGATCGACTCGCGGCCGGGTGGGGCGAGGTGGGGGGCCAGGGGGTCGAGGGCCTCGTGGAGCTCTATGGCCAGGCCCGCTCCGCAGGGGCGGTCGTAGGTGCGGCCGGTGTCGGCGGCGAGGGCCTCGACGAGCGCGGCGAGCTGGTCCTCGGTGCAGTCCTCGAAGCCGGCGGCGCGGACCGTGGTGGCCGCCACCTCCAGGGACGTACGGGAGCAGGTGCCGCCCGCCGCCAGGACCGCGAGGGCGACCGTGTGGACGGCGTCGCGGAGCATCGCGGAGAAGCGGGTGGTGGTGGGGTGGTCCAGCACATCCGTGCCGAAGTGCCGTTGGCAGGCCGCGCATTCGACGACCGGCCCGGTGTCGCCGCGGGGCAGCACCGGCACGCCCAGCAGGACGAGCCGTCGACGGCCCGTCAGGCGCTGGTAGTTGCGGTCGCCCCCGCAGCCGGGGCAGAAGAACTCGCCGTCACCGACGGTCGTCCACGCGGTGCGCATGCCCAGGAGGCGCGCAGGCCCTACGGCACGGCCGTTTCGTCCCCGTCCAGGCAGCACGTCAGCACCTCCGCTTAACGCCGCGGCAACATCGCCGCGCTTGCGTGATGTTAGCCACATCAGGCATCCCCAGTCAGCACCCCTGACGAGACCTGCTCGTGACCTTCACCCGCGGATGGCCGATAAACGACGGGGCCTTGATCGCCGTATACAGCGATCAAGGCCCCGAAACCGCCGGTCAGAGGGATTATCGAGCGGCTCGGTTGACGGCCGAGACGACCGCCTTCAGTGACGCACGCGTCGTGTTCGCGTCGATGCCGATCCCCCACATGACCTTGCCGTCGATCGCGCATTCGATGTAGGAGGCGGCCTGCGCGGAGGCGCCCTCGCTCATCGTGTGCTCCTGGTAGTCCAGCAGCCGGGCGTCGATGTCCACCTTCGCCAGCGCGTCGAAGAAGGCCGAGATCGGGCCGTTGCCGGAGCCGGTGAGGACGGTCTCCTCGCCGTCCACGACGGCCTCCACCTTCAGCGTGTCCACGCCGTCCGTGTCCGTCGTCGACTGGCCGTTCCTGACCTGGATCCGGCCCCACGGGTTCTCGGGGTTCGGCAGGTACTCGTCCTGGAAGACCGCCCAGATGTCGGAGCCCTTGACCTCGCCGCCCTCGGCGTCCGTCTTCGCCTGGATGATCTTCGAGAACTCGATCTGCATCCGGCGCGGCAGGTCCAGCTTGTGGTCGTTCTTCAGGACGTACGCGATTCCGCCCTTGCCGGACTGCGAGTTGACCCGGATGACCGCCTCGTAGGAGCGGCCGACGTCCTTCGGGTCGATCGGCAGGTACGGCACCGCCCACTCGATGTCGTCGACGGTGACACCCTTCGCGGCCGCGTCGGCCTCCATCGCGTCGAAGCCCTTCTTGATGGCGTCCTGGTGGGAGCCGGAGAAGGACGTGTAGACCAGGTCGCCCACGTACGGGTGGCGCGGGTGGACCTCCATCTGGTTGCAGTACTCCCACGTACGACGGATCTCGTCGATGTCGGAGAAGTCGATCTGCGGGTCGACGCCCTGCGAGAACAGGTTCATGCCCAGGGTGACCAGGTCGACGTTGCCGGTGCGCTCGCCCTGTCCGAACAGACAGCCCTCGACGCGGTCGGCGCCGGCCATCAGGGCCAGCTCGGCGGCGGCGACGGCGGTGCCGCGGTCGTTGTGCGGGTGGATCGAGATGCAGACGTGCTCACGGCGGGAGAGGTTGCGGTGCATCCACTCGAAGCGGTCCGCGTGGGTGGAGGGCGTCGAGCGCTCGACCGTCGCCGGCAGGTTCAGGATGATCTCGCGGCCCGGGCCGGGCTGGTAGACGTCCATGACCGCCTCGCAGACCTCCAGCGCGAAGTCCAGCTCGGTGTCGGTGAAGATTTCCGGCGAGTACTGGTAGCCGAACTCCGTCTCCGGGCCCAGCAGCTTCTCCGCGTACTCCATCACCAGGCGCGTGCCGTCGACGGCGATCTGCTTGATGTCGTCCTTGGAGCCCCGGAAGACGACCCGGCGGAAGACCGGCGCGGTGGCGTTGTACAGGTGGACGGTGGCCCGCTTGGCGCCCTTCAGCGACTCCACGGTCCGCTCGATCAGGTCCTCGCGGGCCTGGGTCAGCACGGAGATCGTGACGTCGTCGGGGATCGCGCCCGGCTCCTCGACGATCGAGCGTACGAAGTCGAAGTCGGTCTGCCCGGACGCCGGGAACCCGACCTCGATCTCCTTGTAGCCCATCTTGACCAGCTGGTCGAACATCCGGCGCTTGCGCTCGGGCGACATCGGGTCGATCAGGGCCTGGTTGCCGTCGCGCAGGTCGGTGGAGAGCCAGCGGGGGGCTTGGGTGATCCGCTGGTTCGGCCAGGTGCGGTCGGGGATGTCGACCTGCTCGTAGCGGCCGTACTTGTGGATCGGCATGCTGCTGGGCTGCTGGCGGTTCGCCATGATTGCGGGGCTCCTCTTGGTGTCCGGAAAGGACGGCCGACACGCAACACGAAGCTCCGCGGGGAGGGAGTCGACCTGGCTTACAGGCCCTCGCCGCGGCAGCTAAGAAGAAGCAGCCCGAAACGCATGATGCGAGCCACTCTAGCCGAGCCGATTCCGGATAGGCGGTTCCGTATCAGTATGCGGGACCGCGGAAGCCTTCGGTAGCACAGAGCAACCAGCCACGGGGCTACGTATCCCTACATTTCACCAATCATGGTTGCGGGTGGTGACACGGCCATGACTCAGTGCAAGGGTGCCGGGCATGACGACAAACGGGGGCTTCGAGCCCGTCTTCTGCACGGTCGTACCACCACACGTCCTCGACAAGCTGGCCCGAAACGAGGACCCCGCACTCGCCGGCCCGGCACAACGCACCCTGGTCCGCGACAGCGAACTGCGCGGCCGTCGCCGCGTGACCACCGAGTTCAACCTCGCCGCCGTGCCGCAGGCGAAGGCACCGTCGGACCAACCGCTCCGCACCATCTACGACGCCGAGCACAAGACCGACCTCCCCGGCACGGAAGTCCGCGCCGAGGGAAGCGACCCCGGTCAGGACGCCACCGTCAACCGCGCCTACGCCGGCCTCGGCGCCACCTTCGACCTCTACCTGAAGGCGTACCAGCGGCACTCGATCAACGGCGACGGCCTCCCGCTCGACGCGACCGTGCACTTCGACGAGAACTACAACAACGCCTTCTGGAACGGCGAGCAGATGGTGTTCGGCGACGGCGACGGCGAGATCTTCCTCGACTTCACCATCCCGATCGACGTCATCGGCCACGAACTCACCCACGGCGTCACGCAGTACACGGCGAACCTCACGTACTACGGCCAGCCGGGCGCTCTCAACGAGTCGATGTCCGACGTCTTCGGCTCGCTCATCAAGCAGTACACGCTCGGCCAGACCGCCGCCGAGGCCGACTGGCTGATCGGCGCGGGCCTGCTCGCCCCCAGCGTCTCCGGCAAGGCCCTGCGCTCGATGAAGGAGCCGGGCAGCGCGTACGACGACGACGTGCTCGGCAAGGACCCGCAGCCCGCGACGATGGACGACTACGTCCGCACCGGCCGCGACAACGGCGGCGTCCACATCAACTCCGGTATCCCCAACCACGCGTTCTACCTGGTCGCGACCGCCCTCGGCGGCCACGCCTGGGAGAAGGCGGGACAGATCTGGTACGACGTCCTCACCGGCGGCGAACTGAGCGACCGCGCGCTGTTCACCGACTTCGCCAAGCTCACGGTCGCGGCGGCGAAGTCCCGCTTCAACGACGGCGAGGAACTCCAGGCCGTACAGAAGGCGTGGGAGCAGGTCGGGGTGCGGATCCTGTAAGTCCGTACTAGACAGGGACCCATGCGTATTCAGGTGAGGCGCACGGGCGGGTTCGCGGGCATCGAGCGGCACAAGGAGGTCGACACCTCCGGGCGGCCCGATGCCCACGAATGGCAGGCCCTGGCGGAACAGGCGCTGGCCGCCGGCCGGACCACGCGCCCGATCGGCGTGCCGGACGGCTTCAGCTACGAGATCACGGTGGACGGGAAGACGGTGTACGCGGCCGATCCCCGACTGACCCAGGAGCAGCGCGAACTGGTCTCGAAGGTACTCAAAGAGGGCGCGTAACTGCTAGTTCACGCCCACCCGTTGACTTAGCTACCCGCCGGTACCGATGATCCGGCGCATGGCGACTCAAGACCGTGCGATCCCCCAGTTCCCGGCCGGCTTCCTGTGGGGTGTCTCGACCTCGGCCCACCAGATCGAGGGGGCGGTGGATCTGCGCGAGCCCTCCGTGTGGGACGCGTTCACGGCCGAGCCGGGGCGGGTGAAGGACGGCTCGACGGCGGCGGTGGCCTGCGACCACTACCACCGTCGGCGCGAGGACGTGGACCTGCTGGCGGGCCTGGGCGTGGACGCGTACCGCTTCTCGATCTCCTGGCCGCGGGTCCGGACGGACAAGGGCCTCGACTTCTACGACCGTCTCGTGGACGACCTGGTCGCGGCGGGCGTCCGTCCGGTCCCGACCCTCTTCCACTGGGACCTGCCGGTGTTCTTCGAGGAGAAGGGCGGCTGGCTGGCCCGGGACACCGCGTCCGCCTTCGCCGAGTACGTCTCCGCCGTCGCCGACCGTCTCGGCGACCGCGTCAAGAAGTGGATCACCGTCAACGAGCCCGCCGAACACACCCTGTTCGGCCACGCGTTGGGCGCCCACGCACCCGGCAAGCAGCTGATGTTCGACGCGCTGCCCGCCGCCCACCACCAACTCCTGGGCCATGGACTGGCCGTTCAGGCGCTGCGCGCGGCCGGGGCGAGCGACATAGGCATCGCCAACTCGCACGGCCCGACCTGGCCCGCCTCCCAGGACCAACCCGACCTGGAGGCGGCCGACTTCTACGACCTGCTGCTCAACCGGCTCTTCGCCGACCCGGTACTGCTCGGCGAATACCCGTCCGGGCTCGGCGACTTGATGCCGGGGGACGTGGCGGCGGACCTCAAGGTGATCAGTGAGCCGCTGGACTTCTACGGCGTCAACTTCTACGCGCCGACGCGCGTGGGCGCCCCGCAGGGCGAGGACATCGAGTTCGGCGGACTGACCATCCCGGCCGAACTCCCCTTCTCCGTCCAGGAGATCGCGGGCGTCCCGGTGACGGACTTCGGCTGGCCGGTGGTCCCCGAGGCGCTCACGGAGGTGCTCACGGCCTTCCACGAGCGCTACGGCGACCGGCTCCCGCCCGTCGTCATCACCGAGAACGGCTGCTCCTACGACGGCCTCGACGACCGGGCGCGCATCGCCTACCTCGACGGCCATGTCCGCGCCCTGCACAAGGCAGTTGAGGCGGGCGTGGACGTGCGCGGGTACTTCGTGTGGTCGCTGATGGACAACTTCGAGTGGGCGGAGGGGTACGCGCAGCGGTTCGGGCTGGTGCACGTCGACTTCGACAGCCTCGTGCGGACGCCGAAGGCCTCGTACGCCTGGTACCGCGACCTTCTGAGGGACCAGCGGTGACCACGACCGACCCGTCGGACGCGTTAGGGGACGCCCTGGCCGAGCCCGTCGCGCGGGTCGGCCGGGGCTGGACGGCCTCGCTCTCGCTGGCCAACGTGGCGATCTGGGTGGGCTGGTACGGCCCGCTCCAGATCCTGCTGGCCCGCCAGGCGGAGGACTTCGCGCCGGGCACGGGCATGTCGAAGGAGACGCTGCTGGCGTGGGTGACGGGGGTGGGGGCGGCCGTGTCCCTGGTCGCGAACCCGTTCTTCGGCGCGCTGTCGGACCGGACCACGGCCCGCCGGGGCCGCCGTACGCCGTGGATCGTGGCCGGGTCCGCGGGCGGCGCGCTGTCGCTGCTGCTGCTCGCCGGCGCGGACGGCCTGTGGCTGATGACGCTCGGCTGGTGCCTGGTCCAGCTGACCCTGAACGCGTCCTTCGCGGCCGTCACGGCGGCCGTCCCCGACCGGGTGCCGCGGCTCCAACGGGGCGTGGTGGGAGGCTGGTTGGGCGCGGCACAGATCCTCGGCGCGGTTGTCGGCACGGCGCTCGCGACGGCGGCGGGCGGGATCGCGGCGGGGTACGCGGCCTGCGCGGTGTTCACCCTGGCGGGTGTGGCGCCGTACGTGCTCCGCCACCGGGACCTCCGGCTGGCGCCCGCGGACCGGCCGCCCTGGTCCTCGCGCGCCTTCGTCCGCGGCTTCTGGCTGAGCCCGCGCCGCTACCCGGACTTCGGCTGGGCCTGGCTGACCCGCTTCCTGATCAACCTCAGCAACGCGCTGGTGATCCTCTACCTCCTGTACTACCTCCGGGACCGGCTGCACTACGACGATCCCGAGCAGGGCGTCCTGATCCTGACCGCGGTCGACAGCGTGGCCCTGCTGGCCACGGTCGTGGTGGGCGGCGTCTGGTCGGACCGGACGGGCCGCCGCAAGCCCTTCGTGAAGTGGTCCGGCGTCCTGATGGCGCTGGCCACCGCCCTGCTGTCCTTCTGGCAGACCTGGCCCAGCGCGATCGTCGCGGCGGCGCTCCTGGGGGTGGGCCTGGGCGTCTTCATGTCGGTCGACTTCGCCCTGATGACCGACGTCCTCCCCAGGGCCCTGGACCGGGGCAAGGACCTGGGCGTCATCAACATCGCCAACGCCCTCCCCCAGGTCGCCGCCCCCGCCCTGGCCGCACCGATCGTCACGCACCTCGGGGGATACCGGGTGCTGTACGGGGTGGCGGCGGCGGTGGGTCTGGCGGGAGCGGTCCTGGTGGGCCGTATCAGAAGCGTCGACTAGGGTTCCTCGCCGTTCGTCCCGGGGGCGAGGCCGCGCGACTCCGAGGTGGCGAGGAGGTTCGCGCCCCCGAGACGGCGCTGGATCGAGGCACGCTGGGCCGCGAACCAGTCCCGGCCTTCCGCGGCGACGGACTCGAGGATGCGCAGGGCGGTGGAGATGCCGGAGGAGTCGAGGGCGAGTTGGTACAGCTGGGCGGGGTCCTCGGCGATGCGGTCGACGAAGTCGCGGAAGTTCTCGACGACGATCTCGATGCTCTCGGAGTTGAGCAGGGAGAGGCACAGCGCCTGCCCGAGGATGACCTCGTCCTGGGGCCGGGTTCCGGTACCGAGGGCGGCGGAGTCCTTGTCCAGGCGTACGACCTTGCGGAGTTCACCGACGCCGCGGATGCTGACCTGCGCGACGGCGACCGAGCCGATGGCGTCGTAGCGGAAGGCCGTGCGGTCCTCCCGGAAGTGGTCGGCGGTGACGAAGTCCATGGTCCATCTGTGCTGGCGGACACCGCCCTCGGTGAGCAGGAAGAGACGGATGATGTACGACGAGTAGCGCGGCGGACCGCAGCGGACGCGGGCGCGATGGCAGCCGGGGGCGGCTTCGGTGACGAAGAAGGAGGTGCGGACGTCGTGGTTGCTCAGGCCGTAGTGGTCGAGTGATTCGCGGCGCAGGGCCCGCAGGTCGTAGTCGAGCCACTTCGCCATCTCGTTGTCGGTGGGGCGGTCGGCGAGGTAGTCGCGCCACTGCTGCCAGACCCGCAGCTCGTTCTCGTACCGGACGCCGAAGTCATGGACGTCGGCGGCGCGGGTGCGGCGCCTGGCGTGGACCTCGTATCCGGTCCTGAGACCCAGAAGGACGGCCGCGGCGAGCACGACCACGGCCCCGAACCCCTTGCCCGCGTCGAGCGAGAAGAGGTCGCCCACGCCGGCGAGTGCGCCGATGCCGAAGCAGACCACGCCGGCCCAGAAACCGAAGGAGATCTGCACCGGAGTGCGCAGCCGCCGCTGGTAGTCGAAGAGCGTGCCGTTGCGCCAGGCGACGGCGGTGTCCTCCGCGTGCATCCCGACGAGCCACTCCAGCCCTGCCGTGCTGTTCGTGCCGGCGAAGGCGACCGTGAGTTCGTTGGCCAGGGTGAGACGGATGCCCGCGGAGTGCCGGGCCCAGGCCGACGGGTCCTCGCCCTGGCGGAGCCGGCTCTCAAAGGCCGCGGCGATGACGTGGGAGATGGCGGTGTGGAAGTCCTCGTACTGCCGGGTGGGCCAGGCGATGCGGTAGGCACCGGGGACCACCGCCGGGTCGAAGGGGACGGCACCGTGGTGCCAGGGCCCCTGCCCCGCCGTCGAAGGGAAGTGGCGGCGGTTCTCCTCGGCGAGGCGTTCGCCGAGCCACCGGCGTTCGACACCGCACCACGCGGCGGCCGCCCCGCCCGCGCCGACGGCGAGCAGGACGAAGAAGGCGGTGGCGACCGAGCCCCGGAGGAGGACCGCGAGCGCGAGGGCGAAGCCGACCACGCCCAGGACCGCGGCGCCCGCCAGCGCGGCCTGGTCGACGCCGGTGAGACCGGCGGGGGCGGCCGTGCGCTGTTTGGGCGCCACGGGGTCCGGGAGGAAGAACTTGTGGGCCCGGGCCTCGCGTCGGCCGGCCCGGCGGTTCTCCCGCACCTCCGCCGCGTCCCATGCGTCCAGCCGGTCGCGGACCGCTCCGTTCATGAGCATCTGGAGGTGCTGCAGGATCTCCGAACGCCGGCTGGCGGGCAGTGCGTCGACGCCCTCGAACAGGGCAAGGAGACTGCCGTCGGCGTGCACGGCCTCCGGCGGCCGGCTCACGAGGCTCAGCAGCCGGCAGACGATGCCGATGGCCGCCCGGTGTCCGTCGGGATCGTCCGAGGCACCCGGCGCACGCGGCCTGCCTGGCCCACCCGGCCCGCCCGGCCCACTCGGCCCGCCCGCCCCGCCCGGTTCATCCGGTGCGTCCGCGAAGGCGGCTGCCTGGCGGAGTAACTCCATGTGTTTCTCGCCCAGGAGTTCATAGGGCCGGTCGCTGAGGATCGCGAGCATCAGATAGTAGGCGTGCTCGGGGGTTCGTTCCGCCTCGAAGGCCTTTTCGAGGAACCGCAGGGCACTGAGCCGGTTGTTGCTCCCGAGTTCGCGGACGCCGAATCTGAACAGTTCCTCGGGGGGTGCCTGGGAGCCGGGCTGGTACACGTCGCCGTGGACGACGCCTATCTGTGCACCCACCCAGGAGCCGGCCATGGCGTTGAACGCCGGTCCCGGGCCGCCCGGTTGCCCGGGTACCGGGTTCATCGCTGCCCCGTCACGACGGCGATCACGGCGGTCACGGCGCCGGCGAGTCCGCCCACGTCCTCCACCAGGCCCTTGAGCTTGCGCAGCGCCCGGACGAAGGCGCCCCTCTCCTCCTCTCCGGCGGGCTCGGTGAGTCGGGCGGCCTCGTCCAGTACCTGCTGGGCTTCGGCGTAGGTACCGGCATCGACGTCGTTCCGCTCGCGGGCCGATTCCAAGGCCTGGCGGAGGGAGGTGACGCGGTCGGCGAGGGACAGGTTCTGCGGCTGCCCGTCCCGGCCCATGGTGATGTGGACATTGCCCGCCACATGACCAATTTGATTACCACTATGGTCGCCATGAGTATTGAACGTGACGTTTTCTGTCATTTCGCTTCCCCCGATGGCAGAGATCCCGATTTGCGGCGAAACCATTTCACAGCAAAGCATCCGATTGACGCCTTGTCAGGTAAACGGCCAACTGTCCTTCGCCCCGGGTCTCCGCGCTGTATCTAGAGGGCGCCGGCGTCCCTTGCCGCGTAGACCGACGGGTACACCGGCCGATACCCCAGCTCCCGCCGGATCCGCTCCGTGGACATGATCACCAGCCACGGGTCGGGGTCGACCCGCTCGTACAACTCCCCCGGAATCTCGGCCCCGTTGAGCTGGTGCAACTCCACCGCCGTCACCGGAGCGTCGTCGGCGATGTTGTACGCCCGTCCCCCGATCCCCGGCGCGTGCAGGATCCGCAGCAACCCCTGGGCGACATCCGCGTGGTGGCCCACGTGCAGCCGCTGGTTCGACGCCCAGTTCTTCGCCCACATCAGCGACTGCGCGAGATGCGGATCCCCCTCGCCGTACACGAACGGAAGACGGGCGATGCGCAGGTCCAGGCCCTCCAGTGCGCGCAGCTCCCGCTCGGCCGCCGCCTTGGACTCGGGGTAGGCACCCCACATCGTGCCGCCGGGCCGGGACTCGTCGTCCTCGGTCAGCGGGCGGCCGCGTCCGGTGCCGTAGACCAGGCCCGTGCTGACCTGCACGAACCGGCTGACCCCCGCGGCCAGCGCGGCGCGGCCGAGTTCCACCGCCGCGTCCCGGTTGACGGCCCGCGCCTCCTCGTCCGGAACCCCTCGGAAGGACGCGGCGACGTTCACGACCGCGTCCACCCCGGCGACCGCCTTGCCGAGCGCCTCGGTGTCCCGCAGGTCGCCGACGACGACCTCGGCGCCGAGTTCGGCGAAGGGCTCTCCTCGGCCGGCGTCCCGTACGAGTACGCGTACGCGCTCCCCCGGCCGGCTCTGTGCCAGCAGCCTCGGGACGAAGCGCCGTCCGACCTGTCCCGTCGTACCTGTCACCAGTGTCAGCATGTGCTGCTCCTCTCGTCACGGACCAGCTTCGGGAGAGGGGCCGGCGGCTGGGAGAGACCTCCTGATCGGGGGACCCGCAGTCCCTGGATAAGCCGGGCGCGCTGCCGCAGTCTTGAGGGGTGGACCGTGACGAACTCGCCGACTTCCTGCGCCGCTCCCGAAGCCGCCTGAACCCGTCGGACGTGGGCCTGGCCGCGGGCGCCCGGCGCCGCACTCCGGGACTGCGCCGGGAGGAGGTGGCCCAGCTGACCGGCATGTCGGTGGACTACTACACGCGCCTGGAGCAGTCGCGGGGGCCGCGGCCCTCCCGGCAGATGCTGACGGCGCTCGGGCGGGCGCTGCGGCTGACCGTCGCCGAGCAGGACCATCTGTTCCACCTGGTCGGCGAGGAGCCGCCGCGGCGGGAGACGGCGTCGTCGCATGTGCGGCCGGGACTGCTGCTGATCCTGGACCGGCTGTACGACACTCCGGCGCAGCTGCTGAACGACTGCGGGGAGGTGCTGGCGCAGAACGCGATGGCGAAGGCGCTGGTGGGGGACGTGATGTCACGGCCCCGGCGGGAGCGCAACCTGCTGCGGCTCTTCTTCCTGGACCCGGAGGCGCGCTCGCTCATCCCTCCCGAGGACCACGATGTGCATGCCCGCGCGCATGTGGCGAGCCTGCGTGCGGTGGCCGCGGCCCGCCCCGACGACCCGGAACCGTCCGCACTGGTCGCCGAACTCCGCGCGTCAAGCGAGGAGTTCGCGACCCTCTGGGACGAACACGAGGTCTCCTACCGTCACCGCGCGACGAAACGCTTCCTGCACCCGCTGGTGGGTCTCCTGGAACTGGACTGCGAGGTGATGCTCAGCCACGAACACCACCACCTCCTGATCGTCCACTCGGCCCGCCCGGGCACGGACTCCTACGAACGCCTCCAGCTCCTGAGGGTGGTGGGCCTACAGGACCTGACCCCCTCAACAGCCGAAACCCCGTAACCCCTCAGAACCCCAGCTTCCGCAACTGCCGAGGATCCCGCTGCCAGTCCTTCGCCACCTTCACACGGAGGTCCAGACTGCATCAATTAGCGGCTACCGCCGCGCGGCCGGCGTGCCCAACAGAGCCTCGCTCTGCCCGCGGCTCTCGATGCCGACCTCCTTCAGACGCAAGCCAGGGCGGCCACCACCGCACCCCCGCCCACCCCTGCTCAGAACCCCAACTTCCGCAACTGCCGAGGATCCCGCTGCCAGTCCTTCGCCACCTTCACGTGCAGGTCCAGGAAGACAGGTGTGCCGAGCAGCGCCTCGATCTGTTTGCGGCTCTTGATGCCGACCTCCTTCAGGCGCTTGCCCTTGGGGCCGATGATGATGCCCTTCTGGCTGGGGCGCTCGATGTAGACGAAGGCGTGGATGTCGAGGAGGGGCTTGTCGGCGGGGCGGTCCTCGCGGGGGAGCATCTCCTCGACGACCACCGCGATGGAGTGCGGCAGTTCGTCGCGGACGCCTTCCAAGGCCGCCTCACGGATCAGCTCGGCGATCATCACCTGCTCAGGCTCGTCCGTGAGGTCGCCCTCGGGGTAGAGCGCCGGGCCCTCCGGCAGCAGCGGGACGATCAGGTCGGCCAGCAGACCCACCTGCTTGTCGCCGACCGCCGATACCGGCACGATCTCCGCCCACTCGAAGCCCAGCTCCTTGCCCAACTGGTCGATCGCGATGAGCTGCTCGGCGAGGGTCTTGGAATCGACGAGGTCGGTCTTGGTGACGATCGCGATCTTCGGCGTCTTCTTGATCGACGCCAGCTCCTTCGCGATGAAGCGGTCACCCGGACCGAGCTTCTCGTTCGCCGGCAGGCAGAAGCCGATCACGTCCACCTCGGCCCAGGTGGTACGGACGACGTCGTTCAGCCGCTCCCCCAGCAGCGTGCGCGGCTTGTGGAGCCCGGGGGTGTCGACCAGGATCAGCTGGGCGTCCTCCCGGTGCACGATCCCCCGTACCGTGTGCCGCGTGGTCTGCGGCTGGTTGGCGGTGATCGCCACCTTCTGGCCGACCAGAGCGTTCGTGAGGGTGGACTTGCCCGCGTTGGGGCGCCCGACGAAACAGGCGAAGCCGGCGCGGTGGGGGGCCGCCGCCGACGGCTCGGATGACTGACTGCGAACGCTCATGCGGCCCATTCTCCCTGATCCACAGACCCCTGCCGCACGGTGAGGTTCCGGTAACCCGTACGCAACGAAACGTCTCGGAAACATATACGTACGCAAGCAGAAATACACAGCGGTGACCCTCTGACGAGCCCCCACCCGTTGGAGACCCGCATGCGCATCGACACCGGCGACACCGCCTGGCTGCTCGCCGCCACCGCCCTCGTCCTGCTGATGACCCCGGGCCTCGCCCTGTTCTACGGCGGCATGGTCCGCACGAAGAGCGTCCTCAACATGCTGATGATGAGCTTCGTGTCGATCGCCCTGGTCACGGTGGTGTGGCTGGCCGCCGGCTACTCCCTCGCCTTCACCGACGACACCTTCGCCGGCCTGATCGGCGGCCTCGACCACGCCGGCTTCGCGGGCATCGGCCCCGACAGCGTCCAGGGCACGGTCCCCACCCTCCTCTTCGCCACCTTCCAGCTCACCTTCGCGATCATCACGGCGGCCCTGATCAGCGGCGCGATCGCGGACCGCGCGAAGTTCGGCGCCTGGCTGGTCTTCGTCCCCGTCTGGACGCTCCTCGTATACGTTCCCGTAGCCCACTGGGTCTGGGGCCCGGGCGGCTGGATCCTGGACAAACTCGGCGCACTCGACTTCGCGGGCGGTATGCCCGTCGAGATCACCTCCGGCGCCTCCGGCCTCGCCCTCGCCCTGGTCCTCGGCCCCCGCCTGGGCTTCAAGAAGGACGCGATGCGCCCGCACAACCTCCCGATGGTCATGCTCGGCGCCGGTCTCCTCTGGTTCGGCTGGTTCGGCTTCAACGCGGGCTCGGCCCTCGGCGCGAACGGCCTCGCCGCGGCCGCCTTCCTCAACACCCTCGCCGCCGGCTGCACCGGCCTGCTCGGCTGGCTCTTCGTCGAGCAGAAGCGCGACGGCCACCCCACCACGCTCGGCGCCGCGTCCGGCGCGGTCGCGGGCCTGGTCGCGATCACCCCGTCCTGCGGCTCGGTCTCGCTGCTCGGCGCCCTGGTCGTCGGCCTCGCCGCGGGCGTCGTCTGCTCGTACGCCGTGAGCTGGAAGTTCAGGCTCAACTACGACGACTCGCTCGACGTCGTCGGCGTCCACCTGATCGGCGGCATCATCGGCACCCTCCTGATCGGCGTCTTCGCGGAGGAGGCGATGACCGGCGGCACCGAGGGTCTCCTCTACGGCGGCGGGCTCGCCCAGCTCGGCAAGCAGCTGGTGGGCGTGGTGGCCGTGGGGGCGTACGCCTTCCTCATGACGTACGGCATCGGAAAGCTGATCGACAAGGCCATGGGCTTCCGCGCGAGCGAGGAGCAGGAGCACACCGGCCTGGACCTTACGGTGCACGCCGAGACCGCATACGATCACGGCGTCCTGGGCCACGGTGCCCCGGTCGGCGCGTCCCCCGTCTCCTCCGCCCAGAAGGTCAAGACCCAGTGAAGCTGATCACCGCGATCGTCAAGCCGTACCGCCTCGACGAGGTCAAGACCGCGCTCCAGGAGCTGGGCGTCCACGGCCTGACCGTGACGGAGGCCAGCGGCTACGGCCGCCAGCGCGGCCACACCGAGGTGTACCGCGGCGCCGAGTACCAGGTCGACCTGGTCCCCAAGGTCCGCATCGAGGTAGTGGTCGACGACGCGGACTCCGAGCCGGTCATCGACGCGATCGTCAAGGCGGCCCAGACCGGCAAGATCGGCGACGGCAAGGTCTGGGCCCTGCCGGTGGAGACGGTCGTACGGGTGAGGACGGGCGAACGTGGTCCCGACGCACTTTGAAATCAGCGGGGCTATCGCAACCTAGGGGCGCGGGGAACTGCGCGACCAGCCCCCACGGCGCAGCACCCGACCACGAACCCAAACACCCCCACCCACCACAACCGCCCCGAACAACACCACCGCAACCAACCACGGCAACGCAAAGAACCCCGCACTCGCCGACTCACGCGTGTCCTTCGCACTCGCCGTCAACTTCACCTGCCCCCAGTCAAGTTGAGGAGACCCCTTCCAGGGCTCCCTCAACCGAACCCGCTGCCCCGGCAACAACTCCGAGGGAATCCGGGCAAGTTCACGAGCGAGCAACGTCCGCCCGAACAACCCCGTAGCCCGCAACTCCACCTTCGGATTCAGCGTCACATTCCCCGTGTTGTGCAGCGTGTAGGAGACGGTCGCCCCGCTCTCCCCCAACCCCGGTACCAGCGGCTGATGATGACTGACCCGCACATCCTCGACGGCGATCGCGGGTACCACGGGCCCACCGACCCGCAGATAGATCCGCGCGGCGACAGCCCGCCGCACCCCGAGCGCGACCGACCCGTCCCCCTTGTCGACCCGTTCGTCGAGCGCCACCAACGCCCCCGGATGATCTCCCGGTTCGGCCCCCACGGGCACCGTCAGCGTGAACGGAACAGTGACCTTCCCGTGGGCGGGAACAGTCACCCGGGTCTTCGAGGGCTTCGCCCACACCCCGACCCCCCGCTGCTTCTCCTCAAGGGACCGGACGGCAAACCCCCCGTCCCGCGCCGTGTTGTACGCGTCGGCCGCGTACAGCCGGAACTTCAGCGCCTCACCGGTCTTGTTGGTGACCACGACCTTGTCCGAGACGCTCTGCCCCGGATCGGCCGAGAGATAGAAATACGGCCGCGCCGCGATCGCGGAGGCGGCCGGGTAGACGGACCAACTGCCGTTGTCGGCCGCGGAGGACGCCGGCACGGTCAGGACCATCGACAGCAGGCTCAGGACAACCACGTACAGCTTGCGCATGGGTGCGGACCCCCACGAGTTGGACGGGCGGGTGCGGACGCCCGTACGGTCGGTCAGCTGAGCGTGAGGGTGAGGACGCCGGAGTACGTGCCGACAGGCGTGTACGCCGGTACGTTCAGGGAGAGTCCCGCGTCCACGGTGAACTCACCGCCGGTGAGCGTGCCGTTGGGGGTGGACGCCAGGGTCGCCCCCAAGGAGCCGACCGTGCCCGCGGAACCCGCCTGGCAGGTGCTCGGGCTGCCCGCCTTGGTCGTGCAGGCGGGGGTCCAACTGAGCGCCCCGGCATCGATCTTGGCGCCGGGACCGGTGAAGTCGGTGACCTTGCCGGTCAGCGACCAGCCCGCGGGGCCACCGCGGAAGTCCTGCACGGTGACGGTGTTCAGGTTGCCGGTCGACGCCCCGCCCTTGCCGTAGTCCACCGGCGAGAGGCCGACGGTGTCGCCGGTCTGGGACATGGACAGGCTGCCCGCCCTGACGGTGGTCGTCAGCTTCTGACTCCCGTCCGGAACAGGCGTGTTGTCGATCACGGTGTAGGCCGCGGGGCCCGCACCGAGAGAGTCGCTCCAGGCCGCGCCCTCGTAGGCCACGATCCCCGTCGTCGTCTTGTCGTTGACGGTGATCGGACCGCTGATGGCACCCGAGGCGTTCGCCGTCACGGTCGCGGTGTCCGCGGTCTGGGCGGACCCGGAGCGGCCGACGAGGGTGACGGTGGCACCCGGCGTGAAGTTCTGACCGGTGACGGTCACGCTGTCACCGGGGTTGCCGGAGGCCGAACCCAGCTGGATGGCCCGGGTGTTGGGCACGGGGACGTCCGTCGCCGTGACGGTCTGGGAGACCGGGGCGGGCGGGTTGGTCACCGTGCAGGGGGTGTCCAGCTCCAGGAGGTAGCTGGTGTGGATGTTGTAGTCGCCGGGCGAGAGGGTGATCGAACCGGCGTGGGTGACCGTGAAGGTGCCGGTCATGCTGAACGACGGGAAGGGCGCGTTGCCCGCCACCGGGTCGTTCTTCTTCGGTCCGGTGACCGTGACCGTGCCGGTCTGGTCGCCGCCGAGCACGACCTTGCCGGACGGGGTCATGATGTCGGCCGGCAGGTTGATCGCGGTCGGGTTGCTCGCGGCCGGCTGGACCACCGTGTAGGTCACGGTGACGGTCTGGCCGACGTCGGGCGTGGGGTCGTCGACCGTGATGTTGGCCGTCGTGGTGCCGTCGATCGGCGGGAGGCCCGCGATGGCGGGCGGAATGCAGTGCGTGGCGAACTGGACGTCCGTGCCCGCCTGGGCGGGACAGGCCAGCGCGCCCCCCGCGGTGACCGCGAGCGCGGTCGCCCCGAGCAGCGTGCCCCAGCGGCGTCTTCGGGTTGTGAAACCCATGGGTGTGCCCCCTTCCTTCTGCGCTCACTGGGGGCATTGATGTGGGGATCGCGTGAGAAGTCAATGGAGGCGGCGAAATGAGCTGATGGACCGTCAGTTCCCATGTGGCACACGGGAACTGACGGCCCGTTGGCACTTCTCAGTCGAACACGAACGGGCCCGGCGACTGCGGCCCGGTGGCCGTGCAGGTGACGGTGATCCCGAGGACCACGATCTGGAGCGAGCCGCCGTAGGACTCCAGGCTGTCGCCGGAGGCCACGGTCCCGCTGAGCGGGCCGACGGTGACCGGGTCGCCGGTCGCGATGGCGGGGTTCTCCGTGCCGGTGAAGACGGTGGTGCCGCCGTTGCCGTTCACGAAGGTGAGCGTCGAGGTGATCGAGTCCTCGGACAGGGGGATGGGCGCGGCGATCGCCGAGGTGACGGTGACGGTCGCGGCGGTGCCGTCCTGGGTGGCGACGAGGGTGGCCTCGCCGCTGCCGAACGCGCCGCAGTCCGCGGTGATCGTCGCCGTGTCGGGGGTGACGGCCAGAGCGGCGGGGGCGAACGCGAGCGCGGTGGCCGCGAGCGTGCCGACCGCGAGTGCCGCACCAGTTCCTATGCGCTTGCCTTTCATGGGTACCGGGTTCCTTCCCGTGGGGATGCCATGTGGGGACGGACGGGAGGGGTACCGACGGGTCGGCACGGACGTGGTGCGGTACGCCGCGCGAGCTGGAATCTGACGGTCCGTCGGAACCACCGGTTCCATTGATGCGTGAGGGAAGCGGAACGGCAAGGCGGAATTCCAGCCATGTGTTACCGGCGGTATCAGCCCGGGCTCGGGCTTCAGCAGGGTCAGCCCGCCGCCAGCGTGGCCCGTACCGTGCCGTCGGTCCCCGCCACCAGCACCGGAGTGCCCACGCCCCCCAGGTCCCGCACGGCCGCCAGGTCCTCCCCCGGCAGGGACCCGGCCTCCGTGACGACCGCCGCCGCCTCCAGGGACTTCGCGCCCGACGCCACGGCCATCGCCACCGCCGTCCGCAGCGCGCTCAGCCGCAGCGACTCCAGGGCGACGGTTCCGGCCACATAGGTCCGCCCGGTCTCGTCGCGCACAGCCGCGCCCTCGGCCACGCCGTTGCGCGCGCGGGCCGAACGGGCCAGGGTGACGATCTTGCGGTCCTCGGGATCAAGCACACTCTCGGTCATGCCCCGAGCATACGGATCACGCCCTCGGGCGGGCGCGCTCAGGGGCGGTCCAGACGCAGCCGCTCGGCCCGCGGCAGACCGGCGACGACGAGGTCGTACGAGTCCTCGACCAGCTCCCGGACCAGGCGGTCCGGGAGGTCGCCGTCGACGGTGACGGTGTTCCAGTGCCGCTTGTTCATGTGGTAGCCGGGGATGATCAGGCCCGGGTGGTCGGCGCGCAGCCGGATCGCGTCCTCCGGGTCGCACTTGAGGTTGACCGTCAGCGGCTGGTTGTCCAGCCGGCTCAGGGCGAACAGCTTGCCGAGCACCTTGAAGACCGAGACTTCCGGGCTGAACGGGAAGTCCTCCACCGCCGCGTTGAAGGACAGGCAGAAGGCGCGCAGCTCCTGAGGGGTCACTCCTCCGACTCCTTCTCATCCGCCGGTGGGTCACCCGGACCCACCGGCTCGACGAGCACCGTCACGATCTTGTTCCGGCGCCCCGCGGCGGCCTCCGCGGTGAGCCGCAGCGCACGGCCGTCGGGCAGCTCGACCAGCGAGGACGCCCCGGCGATCGGCACTCGGCCGAGCGCCTTCGCGAGCAGTCCGCCGACCGTCTCCACGTCCTCGTCGTCGTACTCGTCGAGGCCGTACAGCTCGCCGAGGTCGGTGATGTCGAGACGGGCGGTCACCCGGAAGCGGTCGTCGCCCAGCTCCTCCACCGGCGGCAGCTCGCGGTCGTACTCGTCGGTGATCTCGCCGACGATCTCCTCCAGGATGTCCTCGATCGTCACGATCCCCGCCGTACCGCCGTACTCGTCGATGACGACGGCCACGTGGTTGCGGTCCTGCTGCATCTCGCGCAGCAGGTCACCGGCGTTCTTGGTGTCCGGCACGAACGCGGCCGGCCGCATCGCCGTGGACACCAGCTCGGACTCCGCGTCCCGGCTGATGTGCGTCTTGCGGACCAGGTCCTTCAGATACACGATCCCGACGATGTCGTCCTCGCTCTCCCCGGTGACGGGGATCCGCGAGAAACCGGACCTGAGCGCCAGCGTCAGCGCCTGACGGATCGTCTTATAGCGCTCGATGACGACGAGATCGGTGCGCGGCACCATCACCTCGCGCACCAGCGTGTCGCCCAACTCGAAGACGGAGTGCACCATCCGGCGCTCGTCGTCCTCGATCAGCGACTCCTTCTCGGCGAGGTCGACCAGCGCGCGCAGCTCCGCCTCGGAGGCGAAGGGGCCGCGGCGGAAGCCCTTGCCGGGGGTCAGCGCGTTGCCGATGAGGATCAGCAGCGAGGGGATCGGGCCCATGATCCGGGCCAGCGGGAGCAGGATGTACGCCGCCGCCGTCGCCGTGTTGAGCGGATGCTGGCGCCCGATGGTGCGCGGGGAGACCCCGACGGCGACGTACGACACGAGCACCATCACCCCGATCGCGACCAGCAGGGCGCGGGTGGTGCCCGGGAACTCCTGGAGACAGGCGTACGTCACCAGGGCCGCGGCCGCCATCTCGCAGGCGACGCGGACCAGCAGCGCCACGTTGAGATAGCGGGTCGGGTCGGCGGCGATCTGGGCGAGCTTGGCGCTGCCCCGGCGGCCCGCCTTGACGGCCTCCTCGGCGCGGAAGCTGGAGACGCGCGCGAGGCCCGCCTCCGCGCAGGCGGCGAGCCAGGCGACGACGACCAGGGCGATCGCGCCGGAGACGAGGGGCAGGCTCATGAGACGGTCGGGGCGGGAGACGGGCCGGTCAGACCCTTCTCGGCGCGCCACCCGTCCACGATGGCCGCCTGGAGGCCGAACATCTCGGCCTTCTCGTCCGGCTCCTCGTGGTCGTAACCGAGCAGATGCAACACCCCGTGGACGGTGAGGAGTTGGAGCTCCTCGTCCATGGAGTGCTGCGTCTCGGCCTCCTCGCCCTGCTTCTTGGCGACCTCGGGGCAGAGCACGATGTCACCGAGGAGCCCCTGCGGGGGCTCCTCGTCGTCCTTGCTGGGCGGCCGGAGCTCGTCCATCGGGAACGACATGACATCGGTCGGCCCCGGCAGGTCCATCCACTGGATGTGCAGCTGCTCCATGGCGTCCGCGTCCACGACGATCACCGAGAGCTCGGAGAGCGGGTGGATGCGCATCCGCGCGAGCGCGTAGCGGGCGATGTCGAGGATCGCCTGCTCGTCGACCTCGGTTCCGGACTCGTTGTTGACGTCGATCGACATGGTGCTGTGTCTGCTACTTCCGCTTGGTGCGGCCGCCCTTGTGGGTGCCGTTCTCCGTACCGTTCTGGCTGTCGTACTTCTCGTACGCGTCGACGATACGGCCGACCAGCTTGTGCCGGACGACATCCTGGGACGACAGCCGGGAGAAGTGGACGTCGTCCAGCCCCTCCAGAATGTCCTGCACCTGCCGAAGCCCCGACTTGGTGCCGTTCGGCAGGTCGACCTGCGTCACGTCACCCGTGATCACGATCTTCGACTCGAACCCCAGCCGCGTGAGGAACATCTTCATCTGCTCGGGCGAGGTGTTCTGAGCCTCGTCGAGAATGATGAAGGCGTCATTGAGGGTTCTACCCCTCATATACGCCAGCGGCGCGACCTCGATCGTCCCCGAAGCCATCAGCTTCGGGATCGAGTCCGGGTCCAGCATGTCGTGCAGGGCGTCGTACAAGGGGCGGAGGTACGGGTCGATCTTCTCGTAGAGCGTGCCGGGCAGGAAGCCCAGACGCTCTCCCGCCTCCACCGCGGGGCGGGTCAGGATGATGCGGTTGACCTGTTTGGACTGGAGGGCCTGGACCGCCTTGGCCATGGCCAGGTAGGTCTTGCCGGTGCCCGCGGGGCCGATGCCGAAGACGATCGTGTGCTTGTCGATCGCGTCGACGTACCGCTTCTGGTTGAGGGTCTTGGGGCGGATGGTGCGGCCGCGCGAGGACAGGATGTTCTGTGTGAGCACCTCGGCCGGGGTCTCCTGGCCGTCGCTCGTCCCGTTCTCACTCGCTCGCAGCATGGCGATCGAGCGTTCCACTGCGTCCTCCGTCATCGGCTGTCCGGTGCGGAGCACCAGCATCATCTCGTCGAACAGGCGCTGCACGAGGGCGACGTCCGCCGCCGCGCCGGTCGCGCTGATCTCATTGCCCCGGACATGGATGTCGGCCGCCGGGAAGGCCTTCTCGATCACGCGCAGGAGGGAGTCTCCGGACCCCAGGACCGAGACCATGGGGTGCTGGGCGGGGACGGTGAACTGAGCTCTCGCCTGCCCCTGCGCGGGGCTGTGACCTGTGGGTGTCTGAGTCATGGGCCGGCGCTCAACGCCTGCGGTTCCTCCTCGTCAGGGCCGCACAGCTGAAGGCGGCCTCGCGGCTTCCAGGGTACGACGGTGCACTGACAACGCCGTAGGGCTTTTCGACGGTGAGGGCGCCCTGAGTGAAACGGTGAGCCCTGCATGCTCCCCCGCCGGGGCGGGGAAGAATGCGCTCACTGCCACACGCGTTCGAAAGAAAGCAGGAAGCACGTGCTGTTGCGTCTGCCCACGTCCCTGCCGGAGGCACAACGGTGCCTGGCCGAGGGGGCGATACCCGTCGGTGGTGCCACCCTCGTGTGGGCGGCCTGGCAACGCGACGGGTTCCCGGACGAGGCGGTCTCCCTGCGCGAGGTGCCGGAGGCGAACGTCCTCGGCGCCGGGGAGCTGGGCGGGGCGGTCCTGCTGCACCGGATCGACGAGCGGGTGCCGGAGGTGCTGCGGCGGGCGGCCGCCGGGGTGGGCACGGGCGCGGTGCGCCGGACCGCGACGGTCGGCGGGAACATCGTCGGCAGCACACTGCGCTGTCTGCTGCCCGCGGCGCTGGTGCTGGACGCGCGGGCGCGGGTGCTGGCGGCGGAGGGGCCGTTCGAGACGGACCTCGCCGAACTCCTCGCCAAGAAGCCGCTGCTGCTGAGCCTGAGCTGGCGCGAACCGGTGGTCAGCGGCTATCGCAAGGTTCCGGGCGGCGAGATCCCGTTCGTCGTCGCGACGGCGGTCCACGCGTCCGCGGGCGCGGGCGCGAGGCGTGTGCTGCGGATCGCCGTACGCGACGGCTACGAGTTCCTCAGCGAGGGCGTGCCGTGCGACGCGGGCGCGGATGCCGTACTCGACGAGTTGTCCCGTACGTCGATGGGGACGCTGTCGGCCGAGGGGCGGGCGGTGGTCCGGGAGCAGGTGGCGTCGGTGCTGGAGCGGGCGGGCGAGCGCTAGGCCGACGCCCCCCCTGGAAGCCGTACCGCAGAAGCCGTCAGGCCGATCTGCCGAAGCCGATCGTCGGGACCGCTCGGCGCAGCGGCCAGGGGCGGGTATCCGCCGCCGGGACCAGGTCGGCGAGGAAGGCGTAGCGGCGCAGGGCCGCCGGGTCCTGGGCGTCGACGGACTGGACCTTGCGCCACCACGCGCCGATCTCGGACCAGCCCGGCGCGGAGAGCGAGCCGCCGAACTCCTGGACGGAGAGCGCGGCGGTCAGTCCGGCGAAGGCCAGCCGGTCGGCCAGGGGCCAGCCCGCGAGCGTCCCGGCGACGAACCCGGCGACGAAGACGTCCCCGGCGCCGGTCGGATCCAGCGCCTCCACCTCGATCGCCGGGACCTCCGCGGTCTCCCCGGTCCGCCGGTCCACGGCGTACGCCCCCTCCGCGCCGAGGGTGACGACGGCGAGCGGCACGTGCGCGGTGAGGGCGTGCGCGGCGGCCCGGGGGCAGGACGCGCCGGTGTACCGCATGGCCTCCTCGGCGTTGGGCAGGAACGCCTCGCAGTGCTCCAGGTCGACGAGGCCCGCGAGGTCCCAGGCGCCGGTGTCGTCCCAGCCGACGTCGGCGAAGATCCGGGTGCCCTTGCCCGCGGCCTGGGCGATCCAGGGGGCGCGCTTGCCGGGTTCGAGGGAGGCGACGGCGGCACGCGCGCGGGGCGGGCAGTCGGGGGCGGGCTCCTCCGGGGGCGGTTCGTGGCCGTGGGAGACCATCGTGCGCTCGCCCTCGTAGGCCATGGAGACGGTGACCGGGGAGTGCCAGTCGGGGACCTTGCGGGACGGGGAGAGGTCGATGCCCTCGCCCTGCTCCAGGGCGTCCCAGCAGTACTCGCCGTAGTGGTCGTCGCCGAAGGCCGCGGCGAGGGAGGTGCGCAGGCCGAGGCGGGCCAGGGCGGTCGCCATGTTGGCCACGCCGCCGGGGCTGGAGCCCATGCCGCGGGCCCAGGACTCGGTGCCGCGCACGGGGGCGGAGCCGAGGCCGGTGAAGACGATGTCGAGGAAGACGGTGCCGGTGAGGTAGACGTCCCAGGGGGGATCGCCGGGCGCGCGCAGGGCGGCGAGGGGATCGACCTGGGCCTGGCACTGCCCGGTCTTTCCGTTGCTGTACGAGGGTCCCTTCCCGAACGCGATCACGGCGAGCTCCCTGGACGTGGTACCGATCAGGCCAGTCTGCCACCCCCGTTTCGGGGGCCGGTCCACCTGCGGAGCGTGAAGGTCCGTGTCGGATCACCGACGGTGTACGGGCGTACGCGGGGTGCGTCAGTACGGTCGTACGCCCCACGGGTCACCGGCACCCCGGCCGGCGGTGTCCGAATCCGGCCCCCGCTCCCGCCGTCACCACCGCGGCACCGCCGGTGTCTCCCACCCCGCCTCCGCGACCCGCATCGCCGCCGCGTCGTCCCGCTCGCGCAGCGAACCGTCGTCGTCCAGCCACCGCCGGTGCAGCAACTCCAGCTTCCCGTGGTCGAGTTCGACGCCGAGCCCGGGCGCGTCCGGGACCGTGACCTTCCCTCCCTCGAAGACCAGGCGCTCGGTGAGGACGTCCTCGCTCTGCCAGGGGTAGTGGGAGTCGCAGGCGTGGTGGAGGTCGGGGACGGTCGAGGCCACGTGGGTCATCGCGGCCAGCGAGATGCCGAGGTGGGTGTTGGAGTGCATGGACACCCCGACCCCGAACGTCCGGCAGATCGCGGCGAGTTGCTGGGTGTTGCGCAGCCCGCCCCAGTAGTGGTGGTCGGAGAGCACGACCTGCACGGCTCCCTTGGTGAACGCCTCCCGGATCTCCGCGAAGGTCGTCACGCACATGTTGGTGGCGAGCGGCACGTCCGTCCCGGCGGCCACCTCGGCCATCGCGTCGGTGCCGAGCGCGGGGTCCTCCAGGTACTCCAGGACGTCCCCGAGTTCGCGCGCCACCCGCAGCGAAGTCGGCACGCTCCAGGCGCCGTTGGGGTCGAGGCGCAGCGGATGTCCCGGGAACGCCTCGGCCAGCGCCCGCACCGCGGCGATCTCCTCGTCCGGCGGGAAGACCCCGCCCTTGAGCTTGAAGGAGGTGAAGCCGTACCGCTCCGTGAACAGCCGCGCCTGCGCCACCACGCCCGCCGGGTCGACGGCGGCCCCCCAGTCGTCCTTCTCCGAGGCCACGCCCTCGGGGTGGTCGGCCCACTTGTAGAACAGGTACGCGCTGTACTCGACGGCGTCCCGCACCTTCCCGCCGAGCAGCGCGTGCACGGGCAGGCCGAGCGCCTTGCCGAGGGCGTCCAGGCAGGCGACCTCGAAGCCGGAGACGACGGACAGCCGCAGCTTGTCGGCGGTCTGAACCCCGCGCAGCCCGCCGACGTCGACCTGTCCCGAGACCCGCGCCCGGTCGACGGCCAGTTCGTCGGCGACGGTGAACAACCCGTTCAGGTCGCCGACTTGACGACCGATCAGCTTTCGCGCGTACGGCCGTGCCAGCTCCAGGTACTTCGTGTCGCCGTAGGTCTCGCCGATGCCCACGACCCCGTCCGCGGTCTCGACCTCGACGATCAGCCGGGGGGTGTACGGCTGGTGGACGCCCTGCGTGTTCAGCAGGGGCGGGTCGGCGACGAGGATCGGGGTCAGGCGTACGTCGGTGATCGTGAGGTTCACAGTCCGGCTCCCTGTCCAGAAGTCATCTACATATGAAGATGAAGGCTAGATATGCGAACCGCAACCGTCAATGGCACCCGGCCCGATTACCATCGGCGCATGTCGGAGACACCAGGCGTGCGCGAGGTGAAGTCCGCGGCGCGCACGGTCGAGCTGCTCGAACTGCTGGCCGCGCGCGGCGACCGCCCGGCGCGGCTGCAGGAGCTGGCGGACCGCCTGGAGGTGCCGCGCAGCTCGATGTACGCGCTGCTCCAGACCCTGATCTCGCGCGGCTGGGTCCGCACGGACACCACCGGCTCGCTCTACGGCATCGGCATCCACGCCCTGCTCACCGGCACCGGCTATCTCGACTCCGACCCCCGGGTGCGGACCGTGCGGCCGTATCTCGACGAGGCGTCCGAGGCGCTGGGCGAGACGATCCATCTGGGCCGCCTCGACGGCCGGGACGTGGCGTATCTGGCGACACGCGAGTCGCACGAGTACCTGCGCACCATCAGCCGGGTGGGCCGCCGGCTCCCCGCGCACGTCGGCGCCCTGGGCAAGGCCCTGCTGGCCGAGCGCCCCGACGCCGAGCTCCCCGAGGGACCGTACGAGGCGCTCACCCCGAACTCCCACACCACCCGGGCCGCACTCCTCGCCGACCTCGCCGAGGTGCGCGCCCGCGGCTACTCCGTCGACCGCGAGGAGGGCGTCCTCGGCATCACCGGCTTCGGCTTCGCCCTGCGCTACGACTCCCCCGCCCAGGACGCCATCAGCTGCTCGGTCCCCCTCACCCGCCTCACCCCGGACCACGAACGCCGGATCGTCACGGTGATGCAGGACATCAGGACGAGGATCGAGGCCACGCCCCCGAGCACGAGCGGCGCCCCGCACTGGCGTTAGCGGCCACGGCCGCCGCCCCCGGCCCAGCGAGAAGAAAAGCGCTCGTCTACCCGGCCCCACGCACCCCAAACGAAACGTGAGCCACATCACGCATCCCGGGCTACTTGTGGGAACCGTGTGCTTGATACAAATTCTTCGCGCGTTCCTGTCCGTCGACGGCCTGCGCCCAACCCCCTTCTTGAGCCGCTTCTTTCGCATGCCCTGGGAACGCCCGTGTCCGCCCGTCGCTCCACCCTGCCCTGGCCCCTCGTCGCCCTTTTCACGGCCGGGTATCTCGCCCCGTACCTCCTGCCGACCACCGTCGGCAGACTCGACACGGGACTCCCCCTCACCGCCACGGAGGCGGGTGCCGTCGGCAGCGCCCTGCTCCTCTGCTCGGCCGCGGCGGGGTTCCTGCTCGCCTCCCGCGTCGACCGCGTCGGCGCCCGCCGACTGGCCCGCGTCGGCCTGACCCTGGCCGTCCTCGGCTACGGCGGCGCCGCGCTCACCCACACCGTGTGGGCCGTCGTCGTCGGCGCCCTGCTCGGCGGCTTCGGATCCGGTACGACGACGGCGGTGGCCGCGACCGGCATCGCCGCCCAGCGGGATCCGCACCGCACCACCACCGTCGGCCTCCTCGCGGTCTCCGCGCTCGCGGGCGTGGTCTACCTGACGGTCCCGCACCTGGGCCCGGGCCACGGCCAACCGCTGGCCGCGATCGCCCTCACGGCCCTGGCGGTCTGGCCTCTGACAGCCCGCCTGCCTCGCCGTACGACCACCCGCGCGACCCACCGCGAACGCACCCCGCTCCCCCACCTCCGCGCAGGTCTCCTCCTCGCCGCCACTCTCCCCTGCTGGTCCCTCGCCCAGAACGCCCTCTGGGGCGTCAGCGGCCGCATCGGCCTCACCCAGGCGGGCCTCTCCGAGACAACGGTCGGCGCGGTCTTCGCGATCGCCCTGGGCGCGGGCCTCCTGGGCGTGATCGGCGCGGGCGCACTGGGCCCCCGCCTGGGCCGAGCACTACCGATCGGCCTGGGCACGGTCCTGATCGCGGCCTGCATCACCCTGAGCGCCTCAGCAACGGACCTCACCACCTTCGCCACAGGCGAGATCGCGTGGAACACCCTCTACCCGATAGTCCTGTCGTACGTCATCGGCTTGGCCGCGTCCTTGGACCCCAAGGGCCGCTGGGCTGTGCTGGTCGGCTCAGCCTCATCCTTGGGCACGGCAGCAGGCCCCTTGACGGGCAGCGTCCTGTCAACACAGGTGGGCTTCGCAGCGATGGGAGCGTCGCTGGCGGTGGGCCTGTTGATCATCGCCGTCCCCATGACAACTGTGGCAATGTCAACCCACCCAGGGGCGCGGGGAACTGCGCGACCAGCCCCCACCGAACCCGCAGCCGAACTCAGAACTCGTACGCCTCAACTTCCGCAAGATACCTGGCCCGCAACGACTCATCGTGTTCCAGGAACGACGCCAGGAAGGAGTTCCGAGCGAGCTCCCGCAACCGCTCCTCACTGAGCCCCAACTCCAAGCGCACGGCATCGAAGTTGTCCCCCGCATACCCCCCGAAATAGGCAGGGTCATCGGAGTTCACGGTGCACAAGAGCCCCGCGTCCAACATCGCCGGCAACGGATGATCCCCCAGAACATCAACCGTACGAAGCCGCACGTTGGACAAGGGGCACAAGGTCAGCGGCACGCGATCCCGCACCAACCGGGAAACCAGCTCCGGCGACTCCATGCACCGCAGCCCGTGGTCGATCCGCTCCACACCCAGCACATCGAGCGCCTCGACGATGTACTCCGGCGGCCCCTCCTCCCCCGCGTGGGCCACCCGCCGCAGCCCCAGCGCGGCAGCGGCCTCGTACACCTCCCGGAACTTCACCGGCGGATGCCCCACCTCCGCGGAGTCGAGCCCGACCCCCACGATCCGGTCGAGATACGGCTTCGCGGCCTCCAGCGTCTCCAGGGCCGACTCCGCGGACTCGTCCCGCAGGAAGCACATGATCAGCTGCGTGGAGACACCATGCACGGCCTCACTGGAGCCGAGCGCCCGCCACAGCCCCTCGACCACCGTCCCCATCGGCACACCCCGGGCGATGTGCGCCTGCGGGTCGAAGAAGATCTCCGCGTGCCGCACCCCCTGCGCCGCGGCCCGCGTGAGATACGCGTTCGCCAGGTCCTCGAAGTCCCGCTCGGTGCGCAGGACGGCCATGAGCTCGTAGTACAGGTTCAGGAAGGACTGGAGGTCGTCGAAGGCGTACGCCTTGCGCAGCTCGTCCGTGGAGCCGTACGGCAGCTCGACGCCGTTGCGCGCGGCCAGCGCGAACGCCAGCTCCGGCTCCAGGGTGCCTTCGATGTGGAGGTGCAGTTCTGCTTTGGGGAGGGACATCAAAGCATCGTACGGCCGCTTTACCGCCGTTTCGGAACCGGCACCCTCAGGAGGTCGTGCGCGACGGTCAGCTCGCCCTCGTACCCGGCGGCCCGCGCCTGCCGCTCGAACTCGTCCGGGTCGGAGTAGCGCTGGCTGAAGTGGGTGAGCACGAGGTGCCGTACGCCGGCATCGCGAGCGACTCGCGCCGCCTGACCTGCCGTCAGATGGCCGTGCTCGACCGCCAGTTGCTCGTCCTCGTCCAGGAACGTCGACTCGATGACGAGCATGTCGCAGCCCTCCGCGAGCGCGTGGACGCCGTCGCAGAGCCGGGTGTCCATGACGAACGCGAAGCGCTGTCCGCGGCGGACCTCGCTGATGTCGTCGAGGGTGACGCCGTTCAGGGAGCCCTCGCGCTGGATGCGGCCGACGTCCGGGCCCTTGATGCCGTGCGCGGCGAGCCGGTCGGGGAGCATGCGGCGGCCGTCGGGTTCGGTGAGGCGGTAGCCGTAGGACTCGACGGGGTGCGAGAGCTTGCGGGCGTCCAGCGTGTAGCCGCCAGTCCGTGCGATCGGCCCGTCCGCCGCGACCGGAGCCTCGGTGAGCGCGACCGTCTCGCGGTACGCCGTCGCGTACCGCAGGCGGTCGAAGAAGCGCTGGCCCGACTTCGGGTAGTGCGCGGTGATCTCGTGCGGGACCCGGTCGAGGTTGATGCGCTGGATCACCCCGGCGAGACCGAGGGAGTGGTCGCCGTGGAAGTGGGTGACGCAGATCCGGTTGAGGTCGTGCGCGGCGACACCGGCGCGCAGCATCTGGCGCTGGGTGCCCTCGCCGGGGTCGAAGAGGATGCCCTCGCCGTCCCAGCGCAGGAGGTAGCCGTTGTGGTTGCGGTGCCGGGTGGGGACCTGGCTGGCGGTGCCGAGGACGACGAGTTCGCGTACGGACATCGGTCGTTACCCGGGGGGCCACTGCATGCCGCGGCCGCCGAGGATGTGGGCGTGGGCGTGCCAGACGGTCTGGCCGACGCCCGCGCCCGTGTTGAAGACCGTGCGGTAGGCCTCCAGCTTCTCCTCGTCGGCGATGACCTGGGTCTCGCGCAGGACGTCCGCGGCTGCCTGCGGCGCTTCGGCGGCGAGGGCGGCGGCGTTCTCGTAGTGGACCTTGGGGATCACCAGGATGTGGGTGGGGGCCTGGGGGTTGATGTCCCGGAAGGCGACGGTGGTGTCGGTCTCGCGGACGATCGTCGCGGGGATCTGGCCTGCGACGATCTTGCAGAACAGGCAGTCGTCCTGGGGTTCCCCTGGCATGGTGATCCTTTCGCGTCGGGTCTGGGGTGCATCGTAGCGTCGGCGGGTGCGGGTATTTCGTGGCTGGTCGCGCAGTTCCCCGCGCCCCTTTAGGTCGGCAAGCCTGGCGGAGTCTTGGCAGGAGCCGACTCCAGTTGCTCCAGCGCGATCCTCACCGCCTCGTCCAGTTGTACGTCCCTCCCCGCCGCGTGGTCCTGCGGGCGCTGGACCACCTCCACGTCCGGGTCCACGCCGTGGTTCTCCACGCCCCACTCGTAGCCCTCCAGCCAGAACGCGTACTTCGGCTGGGTGATCAGCGTGCCGTCGACCAGGCGGTAGCGGCTGTCGATGCCGATGACGCCGCCCCAGGTGCGGGTGCCGACGACCGGGCCGATGCCGAGCGCCTTGATCGCCGCGTTGACGATGTCGCCGTCCGAGCCGGAGAACTCGTTGGCGACGGCGACGACCGGGCCGCGCGGGGCGTCCTGGGGATAGCTGTACGGGCTCATCCCGCGCGGCACCGCCCAGCCGACGATCCGGCGGGAGAGTTTCTCGACGACCAGCTGGGAGGTGTGGCCGCCGCGGTTCTCGCGGACGTCGACGACCAGGCCCTCGCGGGCCACCTCGACGCGCAGGTCGCGGTGGATCTGGGCCCAGCCGGGAGCCTGCATGTCGGGGACGTGGAGGTAGCCGAGGCGGCCGCCGGACTTCTCGTGGACGTAGGCGCGCCGGTCGGCGACCCAGGCGTGGTAGCGCAGCGGCTCCTCGTCGGCGATGGGCACGACGACCGCGTGCCGCGGGTCGCCGCCGCCGGAGGGCGAGATCGTCAGCTCGACCGCCTTGCCGGCCGTACCGACGAGGAGCGGTCCGGGACCGGTGACCGGGTCGACCGGGTGGCCGCCGATCGCGACGATCGCGTCCCCGGCGCGGACGGCGACGCCGGGCGCGGCGAGCGGGGAGCGGGCGTCGGGGTCGGAGGTCTCGGTGGGCAGGATCCGGTCGATGCGCCAAGTGCCGTCGTCGTGGCGGGAGATGTCGGCGCCGAGCAGGCCCTGGCGGGGGCCGTGGCCGTGGCCGCCGCGCGGCGTGACGTAGGCGTGCGAGGTGCCGAGTTCGCCCTGGACCTCCCACAGGAGGTCGACGAGGTCGTCGTGGGTGGCCACCCGCTCCACGACCGGGCGGTAGCGGTCGAGGATGCCGGGCCAGTCGTGGCCGGACATGTCGGCCCGCCAGAAGTGGTCCCGCATGATGCGGCCGGTCTCCTCGTACATCTGCCGCCACTCGGCCGCCGGGTCGCAGATCTGCCGGATCCGGCCGAGGTCGACGGTGATGTTGGTGTCGCTCTCGTCGTCGTTCGATGCACGGCGGTCGCTCGGTACGACCTTCAGCCGCTCGTCGGTCCAGAGCAGGACGCGTTTGCCGTCGCCGCTGACGGCGAAGTGGTCGGCGTCGGCGGCGAGGTGTTCGAGGCGCTGCTGGGCGAGGTCGTAGCGCTGGAGGTCGGTCTTGGGGTCGGGGTCGTCCGGGGTGGCCCGGGAGGAGCCGAGGACGCCCTGCACGGGGTGGCGCAGCCAGAGGATGCCGTCCTTGGCGGCGCGCAGGGTGGAGTAGCGGCCGGCCTCGACGGGGAAGGGCACGATCCGGTCGGCGAGCCCTTCGAGGTCTATGCGGGTGGCCGGGGTGCCCTCGCTGTCGGGGGTCTCGTCCTTGTCGGGGGCCTCGAAGGGGCGGCCGTGCCGCTGCGGGCCGAAGGGGGACGGGGTGGTCGCCGCGAGGGTGATCAGGTGCGGACGGTCGCCGACCACGAAGGCCAGGTCGAAGACGTGCTCGTCGTAGACCGGGTCGAAGGAGCGGTTGGAGAGGAAGGCGAGGTACTTGCCGTCCAGGGTGAAGGCGGGGGCGTAGTCCTGGAAGCGGAGCGGGGTGGCCTCGGTGACCGACAGGTCGGTGGTGTTGGCCAGCTTGAGCTGGCGCAGCGGGCGCGGGCCGGGGTGCGACCAGGCGAGCCAGGCGGAGTCGGGTGAGAAGACCAGCCCGGAGACGTCTCCGTCGGCGCTGCGGTCGACCTCGCGGACCTCGCCGGTCTCGCGCTCGACGAGCAGCACGCGGCCGTCGTGCGCGGCTACGGCGGCCCGCTTGCCGTCGGGGGCCATCGCGAGGCCGAGGACGCGGCCGAGCTGGCCCGCGGCGAGCCTGCGCGGGGTGGCGCCGGGGGCGACGCCGGTCGCGGGCGCGAACTCCAGGGCGTCGTCGCCCTCCGCGTCCGTCACCCACACCACCCACTCCTCGCCCTCCGCGCGGAAGGTGCGCGGGAGCCGGGCCCGGACGCCGGGGGTGACGGCGAGGGCGCGGGCGGGGCCGGAGCGGTGGGTGACCCAGTGCACGGCGCCGCGCACGGCGATCGCGCTGCCGCGCGCGGTGTGGTCGGGGGCGGCCGCGCCGAACCAGCGGGAGGCGTTGACCGCGAACGGCTGCCGGTCGGTGCGCTGTCCGCCGAGCCGGACGTCCAGGCGGCGGGGTTCGGCGCCGTCGAGGTCGTCGAGGATCCAGAGTTCACCGGCGGAGGAGTACACGATCCGGGTGCCGTCACCGGCCGCGTGGCGGGCGTAGTGGCCGTCCAGGGGCGTGTGGCGGCGCAGGTCGGAGCCGTCGGCGAGCGAGGAGTAGAGGGCGCCGGTGCCTTCGTGGTCGGAGAGGAAGGCGATGCGGTCGCCGGCCCACACGGGGTATTCGAGGTTCCCGTCCAGGTCGTCGTGGAGCCGGACGAACTCGCCCTCACCCTCCCGGTCGATCCACAGCTTGCCCGCCGTACCGCCCCGGTACCGCTTCCACCAGGCGGCCTCGCGGCCCATGGGCGCGGAGAGGAGGACGGTGGCCGGGCCCTCGGCGACATGGCCGACCGGGCCGTACGGCAGCCGGGTGCCCGGTCCGCCGTCGAGCGGGACGGCGTGCGCCCAGCTGCGGCGCAGGCTCGCCTGGCCGTGGGTGGTGATCGCGAGGACCTGGCCGTCGGGGGTCCAGTCGCGCACCTGGGTACGCGAACTGCCCCAGTGGGTCAGCCTCTTGGAGGGGCCGCCGTCGGCCGGGGCGATGTGCACCTCGGGGGCGCCGTCACGGGTGGAGGACCAGGCGACGGTGGTGCCGTCGGGCGAGATCCGGGGGTGGTTGACGGGGACGTTGTCCGCGCTCACCCGCCAGGCGCGCCCGCCGTCGAGGGACGCGACCCACACGTCGTCCTCGGCGGTGAAGGTGACCAACTCGCCCCGCAGATGCGGAAACCGGAGATATGCAGACGTCGCAGGCTGTGTCACCCGATCACCCTAAGCACGGGCGGCTCCCGTGCACAGGGGTTTCGATCACTTGCCGTCCGGCCAGCACTGCGGGTCCTTCTGGCACCAGATGGTCTTGGTGACCGTCACGGTGACCGTGGGCCCGGGTTGGTTCGGGTTGTTGACGGGCGGGGTGGGGGTGGCGGTGCAGTCGCCGAGCCCCTCCACGTGGAACCACTGCTTGCCGCCGACGGTGGCCGTGAGGTTGCCGCGCACACACGCCCCGCTGACGGTCCTGGTCACCTTGCCCTTGACGGTGATGTCCTTGCCGTCCTTGGTCTTGCCCTCGCAGTCGAGGGTGGCGACGGCGTTCACACTGGCACTCGGCGTCTGACCGCTGTCGTCGTAGGAGGCGGTGCAGGTCAGCCAGTTGACGTCGGCCTTCTGCCGGTTGAGCTCCTTGGTGACGAGCTGGTCGGCGGTGTACGCGACGGTCGCGGAACTGACCGCCCCGGCCGGATCACAGGCGGCGACCCCGCCGATCGCCATGACGGCGAGCATCACCCCGCCCGCCACCCGGGTACCGCGCGGCCGACGCCAGTTCAGTCTCAACGCCCCCATGAAGGGCAGCCTGCCACCGGGTGCCGTCCGACGGAAGGGCGCATACGGCCACGCGTGCGCCCTGACGGCTACGGTGGGAGGATGCGTAACGACCGTCGGCCGCGAAAGCTCGTCGTGGACGCGCACACCACCTACATCTGGACCGTGCGACACAAGCACCACGACGGCGACGTGTGCCGGGAGGTGCTCAGCCTGTCCCTCGGCAACCACCGCACGAAGATCGTCTTCCGGACGGGCGGCTCGGGCTCCGGACGCTACGTCGCCGCCGGTTACTGGCACTCGGGCTGTGTGGCCGACGGGCAGGGCAACTTCCTCAACCTGCACGAACCCGGTGTCGTACGGGCCTTGGTCGACGAGGCGCGAGGGCGCGGGCTGCTGCCGGGCTCCCGTGAACTGGACGGCTGGGAGCTGTTCGAGGCGGCCGTCGTCAGCCGCGCAGCAGCAGCCACTCCTGAAGCTCCACAAGGTTGCCCTCCGGGTCCCTGAGGTGGGCGACGCGCATGCGGTCCGTCATCGGGGCCGGGCCGTGGAGGAGTTCGGCGCCTCGGCCGGTGATCTGCTCGCAGTACGTGTCCAGGTCGTCCACCCTGAGCACCACCAGGGAACGATGACCCGTGGCCGTGTCGCCGAGTTCGTCGAGGACCGCGGCCATCATCGCGCGGTCCTGGAGCGCGATGCCGGCCGAGCCGGTCGCGGGGCTGAACTTCTCGTACGGTCCGCCCGTCGCCCCCGACTGGGGCTTGAGGCCCAGGACTTCACCGTAGAAGCGGTAGCAGGCGGCGAAGTCGGTGACGAGCAGACGTACTTGGGCGAGTTCCACGGACGTCCTTCCGGGGGTCGGGTCAGGACCAGCGGCCGGTGCGGCCGAGGAGCAGGGCGGTCGCCGCGGTACCGGCGGTCGAGGTGCGCAGCACGCTGGGCCCCAGCACGTACGCCTTCGCGCCCGCCTCCTCGAAGAGCGCCAACTCGTCCTTGGAGACGCCCCCTTCAGGGCCCACGACCAGCACGATCTCACCCTCGGCGGGGAGTTCGGCGGTGGCGAGCGGCGCGCTGTCGTGCCCGAAGTCGGAGTGCAGGACGGCGGCGAAGTCGGCTTTGGCGAGAAGCGCGGCAACCTGTTTGGTCGTTGCCGCGTCCGCGACCTCCGGGAAGCGGACCCGGCGGGACTGCTTGCCGGCCTCGCGCGCGGTGGCCCGCCACTTGCCGAGCGCCTTGAGACCCCGGTCGCCCCGCCACTGCGTGATGCAACGGGCGGCCTGCCAGGGCACGATGGCGTCCACGCCGACCTCGGTCATGGTCTCCACGGCGACCTCGCCCCGGTCGCCCTTGGGCAGCGCCTGGACGACGGTGATCCGGGGCCGCGGCGGAGGTTCCTCGCTCACCGGGCCCAGTCGGACGACCAGCCGGTCCTTGCCCTCGGCGGCGAGCACGGAGCACTCCGCGTAGCGCCCGGCCCCGTCGGTGAGGACGACCTCCTCGCCGGGCTGGAGCCGCTTCACGGAGACGGCGTGGCGTCCTTCGGGCCCGTCGAGGACGTACTGGTCCCCGGCGCCCGCGTCGAGGTGCTCGACGACGAAGACGGGCGCGGTCACGCGAAGTCTCCCTTGGTCGACAACGCTGTCCTCGCCGCGTCGAGTTCGGCGGCGAGGACCTCCACGAGCTGCCCGGCGGGCAGTTCGCGCGCCTGCCGGTGGCCCTGGCCCGCCCACAGCGCCATGCCCTGCGGGTCGTCGGCCTTGGCGGCGGCCTTGCGCAGCGGCGAGGTGAGGTGGTGGACCTCGGGGTAGGCGGCGGGGGCGTACGGACCGTGCTCGCGCAGGAAGCGGTTGACGAGTCCGCGGGCGGGCCGGCCACTGAACGCCCGCGTCAACTCGGTGCGGACGAACAGGGGGTTGGTGAGGGCCTGCTTGTGCAGGGCGTGCGCGCCGGACTCGGGGGTGGCGAGGAACGCGGTGCCGAGTTGGGCCGCGCTCGCGCCCGCGGCGAGCAGGGCGGCGATCTGACTGCCCCGCATGATGCCGCCGGCGGCGACGACCGGGATCGTCACGGTCTCGCGGACCTGGGCGACGAGGGAGAGCAGGCCGAGGCCGGAGCCGTCGTGCTCGGGGATGTCGCGGTGGGTGCCCTGGTGGCCGCCGGCCTCCACGCCCTGCGCGATGACCGCGTCGGCACCCGCGTACTGGACGGCGAGGGCCTCTTCGGGCGTGGTCGCGGTGACGAGGGTGAAGATGCCGGCCCGGCGCAGCGACTCCAGGACCTCGGGGGTGGGGATGCCGAAGTGGAAGGAGGCGACGGGGACGGGGTTGTCGAGGAGTACGGCGAGCTTGGCGTCGTATCCGTCGTCGCGGCCGCTGTCCGGATCGCCGAGCTCGGTCTCGTACCAGGAGGCCTCGCCGGCGAGCTGGTGGGCGTAGACCTCGACGGCCGACGGGTCGGCATATTCGGGCTGCGGCATGAAGAGGTTGACGCCGAAGGGGCGGCTCGTCAGGCTCCGCAGCTGCTTGATCTCCTGGTACATGCCGTCGGCGGTCTTGTACCCGGCGGCGAGGAACCCCAGCCCGCCCGCCTCGGACACGGCGGCGGCGAGCTGCGGCACGGAGACGCCGCCCGCCATGGGGGCCTGCACGATCGGGTGAGGGAAGAGATCGGTCAGTGCGGAGGACATGACGGCATGTTGTCACGTCCTCCGAACAAGTCCGAATCCGGCCTTCCCACCGGCATAGACCACCGGCACCGGGCCCGAACGCGGCTCAGGTACGCCCGTTGAACGCGTCCTTAAGCCGCGAGAACAACCCCTGCTGCCCGGGCTGACTGTGCCTACCCGGGGGACGACCCCCGGACCCCCGGCAGTCGTCCCACAGCTCAGGTACGCCCGTTGAACGCGTCCTTCAGCCGCGAGAACAACCCCTGCTGACCCGGCTGGAACTGCCCCGTCGGCCGCTCCTCGCCCCGCAGCTTCGCCAGCTCGCGCAGGAGGCGTTCCTGTTCCGGGTCGAGCTTGGTCGGGGTCTGGACCTCGACGTGGACGATGAGGTCGCCGCGGCCGCCGCCGCGCAGGTGCGTGACGCCCCGGCCGTGCAGGGGGATCGACTGGCCGGACTGGGTGCCGGGCCGGATGTCGACCTCCTCCATGCCGTCGAGCGTCTCCAGCGGCACCTTGGTGCCGAGGGACGCGGCCGTCATCGGGATCGTGACCGTGCAGTGCAGATCGTCCCCGCGCCGCTGGAACATCGCGTGCGGCAGCTCGTGGATCTCGACGTAGAGGTCACCGGCGGGACCACCACCGGGCCCGACCTCGCCCTCACCCGCGAGCTGGATCCGCGTGCCGTTGTCCACACCGGCCGGAATCTTCACGGTCAGCGTCCGACGGGAACGGATCCGCCCGTCACCGGCGCACTCCGGGCACGGCGTCGGAACCACGGTCCCGAAGCCCTGGCACTGCGGGCACGGCCGCGAGGTCATGACCTGACCGAGGAAGGACCGCGTCACCTGCGACACTTCACCGCGCCCGCGGCACATGTCACAGGTCTGCGCGGAGGTCCCCGGCGCGGCGCCCTCACCGTTACAGGTGTTGCAGACGATCGCTGTGTCGACCTGGATGTCCTTCGTCGTGCCGAAGGCAGCCTCGTCGAGCTCGATCTCCAGCCGGATCATCGCGTCCTGGCCGCGACGGGTCCGCGAGCGCGGACCGCGCTGCGACGCCGTACCGAAGAACGCGTCCATGATGTCCGAGAAGTTCCCGAAGCCACCCGCGCCGAAGCCGCCCGCGCCACCGCCGCCGGCCTGCGAGAGCGGGTCGCCACCGAGGTCGTAGACCTGCTTCTTCTGCGGGTCCGACAAGACCTCGTAGGCGGCGTTGATCTCCTTGAACCGCTCCTGGGTCTTGGGATCCGGGTTGACGTCCGGGTGCAGCTCGCGTGCGAGCCGACGGAACGCCTTCTTGATCTCATCCTGCGACGCGTCGCGGCGCACGCCGAGAACGGCGTAGTAGTCCGTGGCCACTTACGACTCCGTCAGGATCTGTCCGACGTACCGTGCCACCGCTCGTACCGCTCCCATCGTTCCCGGGTAATCCATGCGGGTCGGTCCGACCACGCCCAGCTTGGCGACTGCCTCGCCGCCCGAACCGTAGCCGACCGACACCACGGAAGTGGAGTTGAGTCCCTCATACGCGTTCTCATGACCGATGCGTACGGTCATGCCCGAATCCCCGGCCTCACCAAGCAACTTGAGGAGCACGACCTGCTCCTCCAGCGCTTCGAGCACGGGCCGGATGGTGAGGGGAAAGTCATGTCCGAAGCGGGTGAGATTGGCGGTGCCGCCGATCATCAGCCGCTCCTCGTTCTCCTCGACGAGTGTCTCCATCAGGATGGAGAGCACTGTCGAGACCGTACCCCGGTCCTCGACGTCGAAAGCCTCGGGCAGGTCCTCGACCAGCCGCGGCACATCGGCGAACCGGCGCCCCGCGACCCGGCTGTTGAGCCGCGCGCGCAGATCGGCGAGCGAGGCCTCCCCGAAGGGCGCCGGGCAGTCGACCATACGCTGCTCGACGCGCCCGGTGTCCGTGATCAGCACGAGCATCAGACGCGCGGGCGCGAGCGAGAGCAGTTCGACGTGCCGGACGGTGGACCGGGTCAGGGAGGGGTACTGCACGACGGCGACCTGCCGCGTCAACTGCGCGAGCAGCCGCACGGTCCGCGCCACGACATCATCAAGGTCTACGGCGCCGTCGAGGAAGTTCTGGATCGCGCGCCGCTCGGGCGCGGTCATCGGCTTGACGCCCGCGAGCTTGTCGACGAACAACCGGTAGCCCTTGTCGGTCGGGATCCGCCCGGCGCTGGTGTGCGGCTGGGCGATGAACCCCTCGTCCTCCAGGGCGGCCATGTCGTTGCGCACGGTCGCCGGGGAGACGCCGAGGTTGTGCCGCTCGGTCAGCGCCTTGGAGCCGACCGGCTCCTCGGTGCCGACGTAGTCCTGGACGATGGCGCGCAGCACCTGGAGCCTGCGTTCACTCAGCACCGCGCGCACCTCCAGCAAGTCGTCCCCGTGGGCCCTTCCGCCTGGCACTCTTCATATTCGAGTGCCAGCATTCCCCGGCCCAGTGTACGGCGGCGGGGTACTCCCTGGGCAAGGTCGGTCCTGTACGGCGGGGTCCTGCCGTTAGCGTCGCGGTATGACGGTGACTTGGGAAGAGCTCGGGTGGGAGCGGGTGGCGGCCGGGGTGGGGCGGTGCCGGCTGCCCGGCTGGGACTGCACGGCGGGGCTGGTCGTGGGCGAGGGGACGGCCCTGCTGATCGACTCCGGGTCGAGCCTCGCGGAGGGCGCGCGGCTGCGGACACAGGCCGAGACGCTCACCGGCCGGCGTGTGACCCATCTCGCGCTGACCCACCCGCACTTCGACCACGTCTTCGGCGCGGGAGCGTTCGCGGGCGTGGAGGTGTTCGGCGCGGTGGGCGTGGAGACGGTGCTGACGGGCCGCCTCGGCCGGGCCGAGCTGCGCGCGGACGCGGTGCGCAACGGTCTCGACGCGGACCTCGCCGACGAGGCGGTGGACGCCCTGGCCGCGCCCCGCCACCACGTGAGCGGCGAGTGGACCCTCGACCTCGGCCCCGGCCGCCAGGTCCTGCTGGCGAACGTCGGCCCCGGCCACACCGCGCACGACCTCGCGGTCCTGGTGCCGGGCGCCCCCGAGGTGGTCTTCTGCGGCGACCTGGTCGAGGAGTCCGGCGAACCGCAGTCCGGCCCGGACGCCGTACCGTCGCACTGGCCCGCCGCGCTGGACCGGCTCCTGGAGCTGGGCGGCGAGGACGCGCTGTACGTGCCCGGTCACGGAGCGGTGGTGGACGCGGCGTTCGTCCGACGTCAGCGGGACGCGCTGGCCCGCCGTTTCGGCGTGTCGCGGTGACGCCGCGGCCGGTTCTCCTATCGTCATCCGAATGCGCCAGTACTCCGCCGACCTGACCCCTCCCTGGAAGAAGCCGAAGCCCGTCCCCGGGGTCCCGGCGGAGCCCGGCCTGGTGGTCGAGGAGCCCGGCACCGGCTTCTGCGGCGCGGTGATCCGCTGCGAGGCGGGCACGGTGACCCTGGAGGACCGCTTCGGCAAGCACCGGGTCTTCCCGCTGGAGCCGCGCGGCTTCCTGCTGGAGGGCCGCGTGGTGACGCTGGTGAAGCCCTCGGGTTCTCCCGTACGACCGTCCCGTACCGCCTCCGGCTCGGTGGCCGTCCCCGGCGCCCGCGCCCGGGTGGCCCGCGCCGGCCGTATCTACGTCGAGGGCCGCCACGACGCGGAACTGGTCGAGAAGGTCTGGGGCGACGACCTGCGCATCGAGGGCGTGGTCGTGGAGTACCTGGAGGGCGTGGACGACCTGCCGAGGATCGTCGAGGAGTTCGCCCCGGGCCCGGACGCCCGTCTGGGCATCCTGGTGGACCACTTGGTACCGGGCAGCAAGGAGTCCCGCATCGCCGCGTCGGTCACCAGCGAACACGCCCTGGTGGTGGGCCACCCGTACATCGACATCTGGGAGGCGGTGAAGCCGTCGACCCTGGGCATCCCGGGGTGGCCGCGGGTCCCGCACGGCCAGGACTGGAAGACGGGCGTGTGCAAGGCCCTGGGCTGGCCGTCGGACAACACGGGCGCGGTGTGGCAGGCGATCCTGAAGCGGGTGGGTTCCTACAAGGACCTGGAGCCGGAACTACTGGGCCGCGTGGAGGAACTGATCGACTTCGTCACGGGTATCGGTGAGGCCTGACGTTGGCGAACGTTCCGAACCCGGTGGTGTCCAATTCGAGCCCCAGCTCCTCCAACGGCAGTGGGGCTCCGAACTTGGTGACCTGCTGCCGCTGGTAGTCGGCGTCTTCGCCCTTCCCCACGGGCCTCGTCAGCAGTACGCACTGCGCCATGATCGGATCCACGACGAGGTAAGCAGGGACCTTTCCGGCGGCGTAGATGGACCGCTTGATGTCGTAGTCACGGTGCACACTTGTCTTGGAGACGACCTCGACCACCATCGTGATCAGCCCGGCCGGAAGCAGACGGCCTGAAGTCGGCAGCACGTCGGGATCGACGACCACCAGGTCCGGAACGGGTTCGCTGGCTTCCTCAAGAAGGTCGACGTCCTGCGTCTGAAGGGCGTACCAGCTGTCGATCGGAATCTGTCTGCCCAGCAACATCACGATGACGTTGTGCACCAGATCAGGGCTGGCCATCATCACGATTTCCCCCCGCAGAAGCTCCACCTTGAGTCCGTCGGGCGGCTCAAGGCCCTCAAAGAACTCAGCGACTCCACGTTCGTCCACAGCGGTCATCTCCGTGGCCTCCACATTCGCCGCGTACTGTCGGCGGCAGCCTACGAACCAGGTTAGGGACCGAACCCCCGTTCCGCACTGATTCACCCGCCGGAGTGATCAGTCCACCAGGTCCCTGACCACCGCGTCCGCGAGCAACCGGCCCCGGAGCGTCAGCACGGCCCGGCCCTCCTCGTACGGCCCCCGCTCCAGGAGTCCCTCGGAAAGCGCCCGGCGAGAAGCCGCGAGCCCCTCCTCCCGCAGCAGCTCCAGCGGCATCCCTTCCCGCAGCCGCAGCTCCAGCAGGATCCGCTCCACCCGTCGGTCCTCGTCCGAGAGCAGCTCACGCCCGGCCCCCGGCGACCGCCCGCCGGCCAGCGCCGCCGCATACGCGCCGGGATGCTTCACGTTCCACCACCGCACCCCGCCCACGTGCGAGTGCGCCCCGGGCCCGGCCCCCCACCAGTCCGCGCCCCGCCAGTACAGCTCGTTGTGCAGACACCGCCCGGCTTCCGAAGTCGCCCAGTTGGACACCTCGTACCACTCGAAGCCCGCGGCGGAAAACGTGTCGTCCGCGATCAGATACCGGTCCGCGTGGACGTCGTCGTCGGTCATCGGTACCTCGCCGCGTCGGATCCGACGAGCCAGCTGCGTCCCCTCCTCGACGATCAACGCGTACGCGCTGACATGGTCCGGCCCCGCCCCGATCGCCGCCTCCAGCGACGCCCGCCAGTCGTCGTCCGTCTCCCCGGGCGTGCCGTAGATCAGATCCAGGTTGACGTGCGAGAACCCCGCCGCCCGCGCCTCCGCGACACACGCCTCCGGCCGCCCCGGAGTGTGCGTCCGGTCCAGCACCTTCAGTACGTGCTGCTTCGCGCTCTGCATCCCGAAGGAGACCCGGTTGAACCCGCCCTCCCGCAGCGCCGCGAGATACGCCGGGTCGACGGACTCCGGGTTCGCCTCGGTGGTGACCTCCGCGTCCTCGGCCAGCCCGAACTCGTCACGGATCGCCGCGAGCATCCGTACGAGATCCGACGCGGCCAGCAGCGTCGGCGTACCCCCGCCGACGAACACCGTCCGCACCGGGCGCGGGTCGTCGCCCAGCACCTTGCGGGCCAGCCGGATCTCGTCGACCAGCGTCGAAGCGTAGTTGTCCCGGGAGGCCAGCACCCCGCCCGTGCCGCGCAGCTCGGTCGCCGTGTAGGTGTTGAAGTCGCAGTACCCGCAGCGGGTCGCGCAGTAGGGAACGTGCAGGTAGAACCCGAGCGGGCGGTCGGCGGCACCGGCGAGCGCGGCAGGGGGCAGCGCGCCGTCGTCGGGGACCGGCTCGCCGTCGGGGAGTGCGGAAGGCATACGGCCCATTGTCCCGTACGGCGACCGTTGTCCCTTACGACGGCCATGGTCCCGTACGGCGGCCCCTACTCGGCTTGCAGCACCAGCAGCGCCAGATCGTCGTCCGGCGGCCGCGCCCCGAACTCGTGCACGAGCCGCTTGATCCGCTCGGCGATCAGTTCGGCGTCCAGCCCCGCGCACCCGGCGAGCGCGTCGGCGAGCCCGTCCTCGTCGTCGAACTGGCGGGAGCCGCTGCGCCGCTCGGTCACCCCGTCGG
The DNA here is from genome assembly GCF_040643855.1 of Streptomyces sp. NPDC047072. Classification (NCBI taxonomy): domain Bacteria; kingdom Bacillati; phylum Actinomycetota; class Actinomycetes; order Kitasatosporales; family Streptomycetaceae; genus Streptomyces; species Streptomyces sp. NPDC047072. The sequence goes on from NZ_JBEYVC010000027.1 coordinate 58,738, forward strand.
TGACGCAGAGCAGGCTGTCCCCGGCGTACAGCTCGAAGGTCTCGCTGGTGTACGTCTCGTCCTCGACGACCCCGAGCAGGGTCTGCGGCCGCGCGGCCGTGCGCACCTCGCCGCCCGCCCCGAGCAGCAGGGGCAGCGGATGCCCGGCGGAGGCGAGGGTGCAGCGCACTCCGCCGTCGAAGGGCACCAGCTCGCCGTAGAGCAGGGAGAGGAATCTGGTCTGCGGGCCGTCGCCGGGGCCCGTGGGGCGGCCGCCCGCCGAGGCCAGGGCGCGGGCCGCCGCGTCCGCGGCCTCCGTGGCGTCGTCGAGGAGGAGCTGGTTGAGGCGGTCGAGGACGTCGGCGACGCGGTAGCCCTCGCGGGCCAGCAGCCGCAGCCAGGGGCGGGCCAGGCCGATGACCACGGCGGCCTCCGGGCCCTTGCCCTGGACGTCCCCGACGGCGAAGCACCAGCGCCCGTCGCCGGCCGGGAAGAGGTCGTAGAAGTCGCCGCTGGGGCCGCCCTTGTCGCACGGCTCGTAGACCAGCGCGCTGCGTATCCCGGGGATCTCGGCGACCGCGCCGGGCAGCAGGCCGCGCTGGAGGACGGCGCTGATGGTGGCCTGGCGGGCGTACTGGCGGGCCGCGCCGATCGCGAGCGCCACGCGGCGGCCGAGGTCCTCGACGAGCCCGGTGATCTCGTCGGGGAAGGGCAGCAGGCCGACCCGGCCGATGACGAGCGTGCCGAGGGGGCGGCCGCCGGCGGCCAGCCGGAAGGCGAGCGCGAACCCGTGCGGGCCCAGCACCTCACGGGGCCAGGGGAACGCGACGGGGCCGGAGCGGTCGGCACCGGGCAGCCCGGGCGCCTCCTTCTCCAGCGCCCGGCGCAGCTCGTCGATCCGGGCCTCACTGGCATGCCAGACCCGGGCGAGCCGGGGGCCGGTGACACCTCCACCGTCACTCCAGCCGCCGTGACCCCAACTGCCGGTGTCCGAACCGCCGTTGATCAGGCCCCCACCGGACGGCCTACGGCTGCCCGCGCTGTCGTCGCCTGGGCCGCCGTCGCCCGCGCCACCGCAGGCCCGGCCACCACTGCCGTCGCCCAGGCCACCGCTACCCTCACTGCCGTCCCCCCTGCCGCCACTGCCCGAGCCACGCTTGCCCGCACTCCCGCTACCGCTGCCCGACCCACCACCGTGGCCCCAACTGCCGGTGTCCGAACCGCCGTCGCCCGCGCCACCGCCGACCCGGCCACCACTGCCGTCGACCAGACCGCCGCTACCCTCACTGCCGTCCCCCGAGCCGCGCTTGCCCGCACTCCCGCTACCGCTGCCCGACCCACCATGGCCTGCGCTGCCGCCTCCCGCGCTGCCGTCGCCAAGGTCGTCGTTGCCCTCGCTTCCGTCACCCCGGCCGCCGTTGCCCGAACCGCCCTGGCCAGCGCTGCCGCTGCTGCCGCTGCCGCCGCTCAAGCTGCCATAGCCCGCGCCACCGCCGCCCGAACCGCCATAGCCCCCACCGCCGCCCCACCCATCGGCGCTCTCCACGCGGCGCGCCCCCCACCGCCCGTTCAGCTCGTCCTCCAGCCACACCGCGCACCAGTCGGCCAGCCGCGGCACGATCAGCTGGCCGGCGAGCGCGGCGACCAGGTTCTCGTCGAGCTGTCCGGCGAGCAGGTCGGAGGCCTCGGCGAGGAAGGAGAGGGCACCGCGGTTGAGCCAGTCCCGCTCCTGCTCGCTGCGCCGGGGCTCGGGCGCGAGCATTCCGGCCACCCTGAGCCCCCGCTCGTGCGCGCCCTTCCCGGCATACGTCCGGACCCCGTCGTACGCCTCCTTCCCAACGGCGGGCAGCCGCGCCCACACGATCTTGGCGCCCGCGCGATACGTGACACCCCAGGACTCGGCGAGCGCGGCGACCAGCCGCAGCCCGCGGCCGTACTCCGGTGTGCCGTACGGCGGTTCGGTGCCGTTCTCGCGCGGCGCGCGCGAGGGATGGTGGTCGAGGACCTCGACGGTCACCGCGCCGGTCTCCCCCTCCAGCCGACAGGTCAGCTCGACATCGGTGCCGGCGTGCACGACGGCGTTGGTGACGAGTTCGCTGACCACGACCACGGCATCGTCCCGGGTCCGCTCGGTGAGCAACTCGGTGCCGGGCAGGGCGAGTTCGGTCCACTCGGCGAGCGCGGCCCGCACCAGCGCGCGGGCCGAGCCGGGTGCGAGGGGGCTGCCGGGCAGGGGCGCGCAGAGGTGGGCCGGGGTGTGCGGCAGCGCGCCGCGGGCGTGCGCGGGCGCGTCCGACGCACGGGCAACGGACTCCCGTTGCGCAGGAATGGCCCCCATGTTCCACCTCCCCGAGCAGTTCGGACGATTACCCCTCTGTCGATGCGGACAGGGTGACAGACTGGCCACGCCCATAAGCGCCGAGTTACCGAAGTGGGCCGCCATGAGTGAGAACAGTGGTACCCCTGTGCTCGAAGAGGGTCAGAAAAGCGACCGGATTCGAGCATCGGACCTCCGCCCGCTGCTCGCCGCGATGACCGCGGCCCGGGACGGCGACTTCACGAAGCTGCCCGAGAGCGGCGACGGAATCGTGGCCGAACTGACCGCGATCTTCAACCAGCTGGTCGACCGCAACGTCCATTTCACCGGCGAGGTGAACCGCGTGAAGCGGGAGCTGGTGCGGCACGGCCGGCTCGACGAGCGGCTCTCGCCCAGCCCGGGCCAGGGCAGCTGGACCTCCCGCGTCAACGACGTGAACCAGCTGCTGGACGCCCTGGTGGCCCCGGCCGCCAACGCCACCCGGGTGCTGGACGCGGTGGCCGGCGGCGACCTCACCCAGCGGGTCGACCTGCACGACGGCAACCGCCAACTCCGCGGTGATCTACGGCGTCTGGGCCGGGCCGTGAACAAGATGGTCGACCAGCTCTCGCTGTTCACCGGCGAGGTGACCCGGGTGGCCCGCGAGGTCGGCACCGAGGGCCGGCTCGGTGGCCGGGCCAAGGTGACCGGTCTGTCCGGCAGTTGGCGGGATGTGACCGAGGCCGTCAACACCATGGCGTCCCGGCTGACCGCCCAGGTCCGGGACATCGCCCTGGTGACCACGGCGGTGGCCCGCGGCGACCTGACCCGCACGGTCACGGTCGAGGCGACCGGCGAACTGCTCGAACTCAAGCTCACCGTGAACACGATGGTCGACCAGCTGTCGGCCTTCGCCGACGAGGTGACGCGGGTCGCCCGAGAGGTCGGTACGGAAGGGCAGTTGGGCGGCCGGGCCCAGGTGCGAGGGGTCTCCGGGGTCTGGAAGGACCTCACGGACAACGTCAACTTCATGGCGTCGAACCTGACTTCACAGGTCCGGAACATCGCCCAGGTGACGACGGCGGTGGCGAACGGGGATCTCTCCCAGAAGATCACCGTCGACGCCCAGGGCGAGATCCTCGAACTGAAGTCGACGATCAACACGATGGTCGACCAGCTCTCCGCCTTCGCCGACGAAGTGACCCGTGTCGCCCGTGAGGTCGGCACCGAGGGAAACCTCGGCGGCCGGGCTCAGGTGCGAGGCGTGTCGGGCGTCTGGAAAGACCTCACCGACAACGTCAACTTCATGGCGGACAACCTCACTTCGCAGGTCCGCAACATCGCCCTGGTGTCGACGGCCGTCGCCCAGGGCGACCTCGGCAAGAAGATCACGGTCGAGGCGAAGGGCGAGATCCTCGAACTGAAGTCGACGATCAACACGATGGTCGACCAGCTCTCCGCCTTCGCCGACGAGGTGACCCGTGTCGCCCGCGAGGTCGGCACCGAGGGAAACCTCGGCGGCCAGGCCCAGGTGCGAGGCGTCTCCGGCGTCTGGAAAGACCTCACCGACAACGTCAACTTCATGGCCTTGAACCTGACTTCACAGGTCCGGAACATCGCCCAGGTCACCACCGCCGTGGCCAACGGCGACCTGTCGAAGAAGATCACGGTCGACGCGCGCGGCGAGATCCTCGAACTCAAGGACACCGTCAACACAATGGTGGAGCAGCTGCGCGCCTTCGCCGACGAGGTGACCCGCGTGGCCCGCGAGGTCGGCACGGACGGCCGACTCGGCGGACGCGCCCAGGTGCTGGGCGTGAGCGGCGTCTGGCGGGACCTGACCGACAACGTCAACTACATGGCGGACAACCTGACTTCACAGGTCCGCAATATCGCCCAGGTGACGACCGCCGTGGCCAACGGCGACCTCTCGAAGAAGATCGACGTGGACGCGCGCGGCGAGATCCTGGAGCTGAAGACCGCCATCAACACCATGGTCGACACGCTCTCCTCCTTCTCCTCCGAGGTCACCCGCGTGGCCCGCGAGGTCGGCTCCGAGGGCCAACTGGGCGGCCAGGCACGGGTCGAGGGCGTGTACGGCACCTGGAAGCGCCTGACGACCAACGTGAACGAACTCGCCTCCAACCTGACCACCCAGGTCCGCGCGATCGCCGAGGTCGCCTCCGCGGTGGCCCAGGGCGACATGTCCCGCTCGATCACCGTCGAGACCCAGGGCGAGGTCGCCGAGCTCAAGGACAACATCAACCTGATGGTGGCCAACCTCCGCGAGACGACCCGCGCCAAGGACTGGCTGGAGTCCAACCTCGCGCGCCTCGCCGCCCTGATGCAGGGGCACCGGGACCTCATGGAGGTCGCCGACCTGATCCTGCGCGAGCTGACCCCGCTGGTGAACGCCCAGTACGGCGCGTTCTTCCTGGCCGACCCGGACGAGGACGGCGCCTCCCTGCACACCACCGTCCCCACAAAGGGGCTCGCGTTCATCGCCGGTTACGGCTCGGCGCAGGGCGCGACCGTCGACACCGGCGGGATGCCGGTGCACGGTCTGGTCCGGCAGGCGGCCCGGGAGAAGAAGCGGATCCTGGTGGAGGAGGCCCCGCCGGACTACATCAAGATCAACAGCGGGCTCGGGGAGGCCGCGCCCACCAGCGTCGTCATCATCCCGATCCTCTTCGAGGACAAGCTCCTCGGCGTGATCGAGCTGGCGTCCTTCTCCCGCTTCTCCGATGTCCACCTGGCGTTCTTCGACCAGTTCGTGAACACCATCGGCGTCGCCATCAACACCATCATCGCCAACTCCCGCACCGAGTCCCTGCTCGGCGAGTCCCAGCGGCTGGCCCGGCAGCTCCAGGAACGCTCGGACGAACTCCAGATGCAGCAGGCGGAGTTGCAGCGCTCCAACGCCGAACTGGAGGAGAAAGCGGCCCTGTTGGCCACCTCCTCGCAGTACAAGTCGGAGTTCCTCGCGAACATGTCGCACGAACTGCGCACCCCGCTGAACTCCCTGCTGATCCTGGCCCGGCTGCTCTCCGACAACCCGGACGGCCATCTCTCCGACCAGGAGGTCCAGTTCGCGACGACGATCCACCGCTCCGGCTCCGACCTCCTCCAGCTGATCAACGACATCCTGGACCTGTCGAAGATCGAGGCCGGCCGGATGGACGTACGCCCGAAGAAGCTGCCGCTCATCAAACTGCTCGACTACGTCCACGCCACCTTCCGCCCGCTCACCCTGGACCGGGGGCTCGCCTTCGAGGTGGCGGTCGGCGAGGACGTGCCGCGGGAGATGTACTCGGACGAGCAGCGGCTCCAGCAGATCCTGCGCAACCTCCTCTCCAACGCGATCAAGTTCACCGCGACGGGCCGCGTCGAGCTGAGCGTGAACCGCGTCAAGGACCCCGAGCACCGCTTCGTGCAGGGCAGCGACCAGGTGATCGCCTTCGCGGTCCGGGACACCGGCATCGGGATCGCGCGGGAGAAACTCCCGGTGATCTTCGAGGCGTTCCAGCAGGCCGACGGCACCACCAACCGCAAGTACGGCGGCACCGGCCTCGGTCTGTCCATCAGCCGGGAGATCGCGGGCCTGCTGGGCGGCCGGATCGTCGCCGAGAGCGAGCCCGGCCGGGGCTCCACCTTCACGCTCTACGTCCCCGTCGTCAGCCCCGGCCACGCGGCGACCGGCCCGACCGCCGAGGACCTCGAACTGCCCGTGCCGGAGGACCTGTCGACCGAGCCGTACCCGACCGCCCACGACGCCGACGACTCCTGGCCCGCCCCCACCAAGCTGGAGGCGTGGAAAGCCGGGCGGGCGGGCCAAGTCCTGTCCGGGCGCCGGGTGTTGATCGTCGACGACGACATCCGCAACGTCTTCGCCCTCACCCATGTGCTGGGCCGGGTCGGCATGCCGGTGCTCTACGCGGAGAACGGCCGCGAGGGCATCGAGACCCTGGAGCGCAACCCGGACGTCGAACTCGTCCTGATGGACATCATGATGCCGGAGATGGACGGCTACGAGACGATCGCCGCGATCCGCCGCACCCCGCGCTGGACCGGCCTGCCGATCGTCGCGCTCACCGCGAAGGCGATGCCCGGCGACCGCGAGAAGTCCATCGCGCGCGGCGCCAACGACTACGTACCCAAGCCGGTGGACGTCGACCAGCTGCTGACCGTCGTCTGCGCGCTCCTGGATCCGGAGGGGACGGAGCGGACGGAACAGGAGCAGGCCGATGCCGAGGAGGCGGTGGTCCCGCCCACGGACGACTGAATGAGGCAGTCAGATGAGCGCCGAAGCAACGACCGACGACAGTGCGGGCATCCTCCTGGTCGACGACATGGAGGACAACCTGATCGCGCTGGAGGCCGTCCTGGGGTCCCTCAACAAACCCCTCGTACGGGCCCGTTCGGGCGAGGAGGCGATGAAGGCCCTTCTCCGCCGCCCCTTCGCCCTGGTCCTCCTCGACGTCCGCATGCCGGGCATGGACGGCTTCGAGACGGCCGCCAACATCAAACGCCTCGACCAGACGAAGGACGTCCCGATCATCTTCCTCACGGGCGCGGAGGACGACACGGGCTACGCCTTCCGCGGCTACGCCACAGGCGCGGCCGACTACTTGACCAAGCCGTTCGATCCGTGGGTCCTGAGAGCAAAGGTCACGGTGTTCCTGGACCTGTACAGGAAGAACCAGCAACTGGAGAGGCTATTGGCGAGGCAGCGAACGGACTACGAACAGGTGGCGAGCCAACTGGCGGCGTTGGAGAAAGAACTGACAGACCCTCAGCGCACCAAGGTCAAAGAACTCCGAGAACTCGTAAGCAGAGGTCGCTCCAACTGACCTAGGGGCGCGGGGAACTGCGCGACCAGCCACAACGAACCGCCAGTCGCGCACGCTCCCCAGGCACCCCCTACGCCTCGCGAGAGCCCGCGTACATCTCATCAATCAGGTGCTTGTACTCCCGCTCCACCACCGGCCGCTTCAGCTTCAGGCTCGGCGTGATCTCACCGTGCTCCACGTCCAGATCCCGCGGCAGCAACCGGAACTTCTTGATCGTCTGCCACCGCTGAAGCCCCTCGTTGAGCTGCTTCACATACCCGTCGACCATGGAGACCGCGGCCGGGGAGGCGACGACGTCCGCGTACGGCTTCCCCTCCAGCCCGTTCTCCTTGGCCCACTCCAGGATCGACACCTCGTCCAGCGCGATGAGCGCCGTGCAGAAGTTCCGATCCGCCCCGTGCACGAGGATGTTGGAGACGTACGGGCACACCGCCTTGAACTGCCCCTCGACCTCCGCGGGCGCGATGTACTTGCCGCCGGACGTCTTGATGAGGTCCTTCTTGCGGTCGGTGATCCGCAGGTACCCGTCGGGCGAGAGCTCACCGATGTCCCCGGTGTGGAACCACCCGTCGGCCTCAAGGACCTCCGCCGTCTTCTCGGGCAGCCCGTGGTACCCCTCCATGATCCCGGGGCCGCGCAGCAGGATCTCCCCGTCATCGGCGATCCGCACCTCGGTGCCGGGCAGCGGCTTCCCGACCGTACCGGTCCGGTAAGCCTCCCCCGGGTTCACGAAGGACGCGGCCGACGACTCCGTCAGGCCGTACCCCTCGAGGATGTGGATCCCGGCCCCGGCGAAGAAGTACCCGATCTCCGGCGCCAGCGCCGCCGACCCGGACACACACGCCCGCAGGTTCCCGCCGAACGCCTCGCGGATCTTCGCGAAGACCAGCGCGTCGGCGACCTTGTGCTTCGCGCTCAGCCCGAACGACGCCCCGGCGACCCCGGTGCGCTTGAAGTTGTCCTGGCTCTCCTTGGCGTAGGCACGGCCCACCTCGGCGGCCCACTGGAAGATCTTGTACTTCGCGCCGCCGCCCGCCCGGGCCTTCGCGGCGACCCCGTTGTAGACCTTCTCGAAGATGCGCGGCACGGCCGCCATGTACGTCGGCCGCACCACCGGAAGGTTCTCGATGATCTTGTCGACCCGGCCGTCGACGGCGGTGACGTGCCCGACCTCGATCTGCCCGGAGGTGAGGACCTTGCCGAAGACGTGCGCGAGCGGCAGCCACAGGTACTGCACGTCCTCAGTGCTGATCAGCCCGGTCGCGGCGATCGCCTTCGCCATGTACGCCCAGTTGTCGTGCGGCAGCCGTACACCCTTGGGACGGCCCGTGGTGCCGGAGGTGTAGATGAGGGTCGCGAGCTGATCGGACGTGATCGCCGCGACCCGCTCCTTGACCAGCTCGGGGTCCTTCTCCAGCCGGGCGGCGCCGCGCGCCTCCAGTTCGCTGAGGGTGAGGACGAAGTCGCTGGACTCGACGCCGGCCGGGTCGATCACCACGACATGGGTGAGCGCGGGCAGTTCGCCGCGCTTCTCGACCGCCTTGGCGAGCTGGGCCGCGTCCTCGGCGATCAGCACCCGGCTCTCGGAGTCGGAGAGGATGAACGCCGACTCGTCGGCGTTGGTCTGCGGATAGACCGTGGTCGTGGCGGCGCCGGTGCACATGATGCCGAGGTCCGCGAGGATCCACTCGATCCGGGTGGAGGAGGCGAGCGCGACGCGCTGCTCCGGCTGCACACCCAGCTCGATGAGCCCGGCGCCGATGGCGTAGACCCGCTCGGCGGCCTGCGCCCAGCTGAGCGACTTCCAGTCGTCCGGACCCTGACCGGAGGCCGGCGGCACCGGGTACCGGTACGCCTCGGCGTCCGGAGTGGCCGCGACCCGCTCCAGGAAGAGGGTCGCCACGCTCGGCGGACGGTTCTCGATCAGTGTCTGTGTGTCGCTCACGACATCCTCCGGGGCCCGCGACAGTGCGGCTGGCTCTCAGGTTGCGGCTGTTGTTTAACTCGCGAGTAACTATCGAGCAGAGATCAGAGTAGAGCGCGACCGGCCACCGCGTAAGAGGCGGCGGACTGTCACTTCCTACAGATCAACGGCACTGGGCCCGCCGCGCGCCGGCGCGACGAGCCCAGTAAATCGGCACACCCGGGGCTATTTCTTCCCCTTGCCGGAACCCGCGCTGTCGTCACTGCTCAGCACGGCGATGAAGGCCTCCTGCGGAACCTCCACGGAACCCACCATCTTCATCCGCTTCTTGCCTTCCTTCTGCTTCTCCAGGAGCTTCCGCTTACGGGAGATGTCACCGCCGTAGCACTTGGCGAGGACGTCCTTGCGGATGGCGCGGATGGTCTCGCGGGCGATCACCCGGGAGCCGATGGCCGCCTGGATCGGCACCTCGAAGGCCTGGCGCGGGATCAGCTCGCGCAGCTTGGCGACGAGCCGCACGCCATAGGCGTACGCGGCGTCCTTGTGGGTGATCGCCGAGAAGGCGTCCACCTTGTCGCCGTGCAGCAGGATGTCGACCTTGACCAGGGACGACGTCTGCTCGCCGGTGGGCTCGTAGTCCAGCGAGGCGTACCCGCGCGTCTTGGACTTCAGCTGGTCGAAGAAGTCGAAGACGATCTCCGCGAGCGGCAGCGTGTAGCGGATCTCGACGCGGTCCTCGGACAGGTAGTCCATGCCGAGCAGGGTGCCGCGCCGGGTCTGGCACAGCTCCATGATCGCGCCGATGAACTCGGTCGGAGCGAGGATTGTGGCGCGTACGACGGGCTCGTACACCTCGTTGATCTTGCCCTCGGGGAACTCGCTCGGGTTGGTGACGGTGTGCTCGGTGCCGTCCTCCATCACGACCCGGTAGACCACGTTCGGCGCGGTCGCGATCAGGTCGAGCCCGAACTCGCGCTCCAGCCGCTCGCGGATCACGTCGAGGTGGAGCAGACCGAGGAAGCCGACACGGAAGCCGAAGCCGAGGGCGGCGGAGGTCTCCGGCTCGTAGACGAGCGCGGCGTCGTTGAGCTGGAGCTTGTCGAGGGCCTCGCGCAGCTCGGGGTAGTCGGAGCCGTCCAGCGGATACAGACCGGAGAAGACCATCGGCTTGGGGTCCTTGTACCCGCCGAGCGCCTCGGTCGCCCCCTTCTGCTGGCTGGTGACGGTGTCACCGACCTTGGACTGGCGGACGTCCTTCACCCCGGTGATGAGGTAGCCCACCTCACCGACACCGAGGCCGTCGGCGCCGAGCATCTCGGGCGAGTTGGTGCCGATCTCCAGCAGCTCGTGGGTGGCGCCGGTCGACATCATCCTGATGCGCTCGCGCTTGTTGAGCTGGCCGTCGATGACACGGACGTACGTCACCACACCGCGGTACGAGTCGTAGACCGAGTCGAAGATCATCGCGCGGGCCGGGGCGTCCTTGACGCCGACGGGCGCCGGGATGTCCCGTACAGCGCGGTCGAGCAGGGCGTCGACGCCGACACCGGTCTTGGCGGAGACCCTGAGCACGTCGTCCGGGTCGCAGCCGACGAGGTTCGCCAGCTCCTCGGCGAACTTCTCGGGCTGCGCGGCCGGCAGGTCGATCTTGTTCAGTACGGGGATGATCGTGAGGTCGTTCTCCATCGCCAGGTAGAGGTTGGCGAGGGTCTGCGCCTCGATGCCCTGGGCCGCGTCCACGAGGAGGATGGTCCCCTCGCAGGCGGCCAGCGACCGCGAGACCTCGTAGGTGAAGTCGACGTGCCCCGGGGTGTCGATCATGTTGAGGATGTGGGCCGTGCCCTTGTCGGGACCCTCCGTCGGGGCCCAGGGCAGCCGCACCGCCTGCGACTTGATCGTGATGCCGCGTTCGCGCTCGATGTCCATGCGGTCGAGGTACTGGGCGCGCATCTGGCGCTGGTCCACCACGCCGGTCAGCTGGAGCATCCGGTCGGCGAGCGTGGACTTGCCGTGGTCGATGTGCGCGATGATGCAGAAGTTGCGGATCAGAGCCGGGTCGGTACGGCTCGGCTCGGGCACATGGCTAGGGATCGCGGGCACGCAGGGTCCTGATTCTTGAGGCGTCCGCAGTGTCTGCGGTCTCGGGTCGGATCGATACGTAGCCTCCATGGTCCCATGGGCGGGGACCGGCGACCGGTTTGGGCCGTGCGCCGGGCCACTGGTAGTCTGGGTGGCTGTGTCTCATGCCCTCTCAGCGCGAGGCACATCCCAAGAAATCACCTGGCAGGGGTCCCGTGCGGTCCCGTGCCTGAACCTGAAAAGGCTCAATCAGTGGCGAACATCAAGTCCCAGATCAAGCGGATCAAGACCAACGAGAAGGCCCGGCTGCGCAACAAGGCCGTCAAGTCCTCCCTGAAGACCGCGATCCGCAAGGCCCGCGAGGCCGCTGCCGCGGGTGACGTCGAGAAGGCCACCGAGTACCAGCGCGCCGCGTCGCGTGCGCTCGACAAGGCCGTCTCCAAGGGCGTCATCCACAAGAACCAGGCCGCCAACAAGAAGTCGGCGCTTGCTTCCAAGGTCGCGGGTCTCTAAGCCTGACCTCTTCATGATCTGACTTCATGATCTGACGCCGGAAGGACCCGAGCGGGCCCTCTCTCTTCCGCTCCCGACCGGCACCCAGAGCCTGTACGCGGCCTGCGTTCGCCACGCGGGTACGGGCTCGACAGTCTGAAGCGAAGGCCCCGGCGCACTGCCCTCCCCAGGGCGGGGTGTCCGGGGCCTTCGGCTTGTCCGCTCAGGCCCAGAACGCGTTGCTCTTGTCGATGTCCTCGACGCACTCGTCGAGGTCCGTGACCTTGTCTCCCACGATCCGGAAGACGATGCATCCCGTGTCGTCCAGGTGCCTGCCCTTGCGGTCCGCGGTGACCCGGCACATCCCGACGGCGTGACCCCGTCCGTCCACGGCGATCCCGAGCATCTCCAGCCGCATCGACCCGGCGGTCTCCGCACCGAGCCTCTGGTACATGTCGATGATCGCGTCCTGCCCCTTGAAGTCCCCGGAGAGCGGGTGACTGCCGGGCACATGATGCGTGGCGTCCTTCGCGATCAGCTCCCGCAGGGTGTCCAGATCCCCGCGCGTGAATGCCTCGAACCCCTTGCGAACAAGCGCTGCGTGCGGATGCTCAGCCATGACGACCGCCACCTTTCCGTATGACCGGCGATGTTCGGCTGACAGCTCTGATTCTCCTCCGCACAGGGACGGGGGCAACATCGGGCGTGCCGTCAAAGCACCGATGGACGACACCCACCTAGGGGCGCGGGGCTGTATCGATTTGCGGCTCCGCCGCGTGGGCGCGACCAGCCACGACGCAGCCGCACCCGCCGAAGCACCTCACCCGGCACCCCCGAACCGCGCCCCTCAGCCCCGCCCCCTGGACCGAGCAGCACGGGCAATCACCACAACCGCCTTCTCCAGCGCGTACTCGGGATCGTCCCCCCCGCCCTTAACCCCCGCATCCGCCTCGGCCACCGCCCGCAACGCCACCGAAACCCCCTCCGGCGTCCACCCCCGCATCTGCTGCCGCACCCGGTCGATCTTCCACGGCGGCATCCCCAGCTCCCGCGCGAGATCCCCCGGCCGCCCGCCCCGCGCGGACGACAGCTTCCCGATCGCCCGCACCCCCTGCGCGAGCGCACTCGTGATCATGACCGGCGCGACCCCCGTCGCCAGCGACCACCGCAACGCCTCCAGCGCCTCCGCGGCCCGCCCCTCGACCGCCCGGTCGGCGACCGTGAAGCTCGACGCCTCGGCCCGGCCCGTGTAGTACCGCCCCACGACGGCCTCGTCGATCGTCCCCTCGACATCGGCGACCAGCTGCGACACCGCCGACGCCAGCTCCCGCAGATCACTGCCGATCGCGTCGACCAGCGCCTGGCACGCCTCCGGCGTCGCGGACCGCCCGACCGCCCGGAACTCCTGCCGTACGAAGGCCAACCGGTCCGCCGGCTTGGTCATCTTCGGACAGGCGACCTCCCGCGCCCCGACCTTCCGCGCGGCGTCGAGCAGCTTCTTGCCCTTGACCCCGCCGGCGTGCAGCAGCACGAGGGTGATCTCCTCGGCGGGCGCCTTCAGGTAGTCCTGCACGTCCTTGACGGTCTCGGCGGACAGGTCCTGCGCGTTGCGTACGACGACGACCTTGCGCTCCGCGAACAGCGACGGGCTGGTCAGCTCGGCGAGCGTCCCCGGCTGGAGCTGTTCGGGAGACAGGTCCCGTACGTCCGTGTCGGCGTCGGCGGCCCGGGCGGCGGCCACCACCTCCTGCACGGCACGGTCGAGCAGCAGCTCCTCCTGGCCCACGGCGAGGGTCACGGGGGCGAGGAGGTCATCGTTCGCAGTGTTCTTGGCCATCGCAGACAGCATGGCACGGGGCACTGACAACGCCCGCCGGCGTCACCCCTTACGGCTCCTCGCGCCAGCCCTCCCACTCCCCCGCGAACGCGTCCAGCTCCCCGGGGTCCAGCCGCCCGTCCTCGTCCCGCAGCACCACCAGCCACTGCGCGTCCTCGGCGTCGTCCTCCCCGGCCAGCGCGTCCCGCACCAGCTGCGGTTCCTCGGTGACCGCGAATCGCTCCCGCAGCGCCTCGACGACCTCTTCCGCCGCGTCCCGGTCGGGCAGCACCAGCACATGTCTCACATCGCTCACGGAGCCATTGTCCAGGTCAGCCCCGAGGCACGACCTGCACGTCCAGCTCGACCCGGATGCTCGGCCCGACCACCGCGATCCCGCGCGCCAGCATCGTCTGCCAGCTCACCGTGAAGTCGTCCCGGTGCAGCTCCGTGGCGGCGCGGCAGGCGGCCCGGGCCTCGCCCTCCATGCCGTTGCCCAGCCCCAGGTACTCGGTGTCGAGCGTCACGGTCCGCGTCACCCCGTGCAGCGACAGCGCCCCCGTGATCGCCCACCGGCTGCCACCCTTGTGCACGAACCGCTCGCTGTAGAACTCCAGCGTCGGAAACCGCCGTACGTCCAGGAAGTCCCCCGACCGCAGATGGTCGTCCCGCATCCCGACACCCGTGTCGATGGACGCCGCGTCGATCACCACGTGCATCGCCGACTGCTCGATCTGCTCGGCGATCCGTATCACTCCCGCGAAGGAGTTGAAGCGGCCGTGGATGCGCGCCAGCCCGATGTGCCGTGCGGTGAACCCGATCGAGGAGTGCGTCGGCTCGATCTCCCAGTCCCCAGGCGCGGGCAGCTCCGGCGGCTGCGCGACCTGGAGGGTCACGTCCCCGAGCGAGGCCAGCGCGTTCTCCCCGACCGTGGCGCTCGCCCGGTACGGCGTGTATCCCTCGGCCGACACCGCGAGCCGGTACTCCCCCGCGGGCACCGCCGTCACGAACGATCCGTACGGGTCCGTCCCGCCGCTCACGACCCTGCGCCCCATCGTGTCGCTGACCGCGAACTCCGCGTTGCGCACCGGCTCGTTGACCGGGTCCAGCACCCGGCAGCTGAGCACCCCGGCGCTCGGCGGGGTCTGCACCGCCGCCAGGGGGCTCGTCCGTTGCACCCGGTTGGTTCGGCTTCCCAGCCAGCGGCCGATCATCTACGCCACCCCTGCACGACTCGACATCAGTGTTGCCGAAGATGCATTCGACCACTGGTGAGGCTTTCGAGGCAACACGGGATCACATCAGGGAAAGAGGACGGTGTGAACCGAATCAACCGCTCCGGTCAGGTCCGCTCCGGATTGCCCACGGTCGGCACGGCGTCCAGCTCGATCCCGAACCGCTCCCGGTACACCCCCAGCACCTCCTCGTCCGTCCCCAACTCCCGCTCCTCCCGCGTCCCGTCGGCCGCCGTCACCTTGAACACCCGCCCGCTGAGCGTGATCCGGCCCCCCTCCTCGGTAACCCGCGAGCAGACCAGCGACTGCGTGAAGTGCGAGGCCGGTGACGTGCTGTGCCACCAGGCGCCCGCCCGGAAGTCGTCGAGCACACGCGGCCGCGTCTCCAGCCGGTACTGGCTCCTGCCGCCCATCACCACGTCCAGATCCGCCGTGTCGCCCCCTCCCTTCAGCGCCTTCTTCGCCCCGCCGTCGCCACCGCGGACCCCCGCCGCGTCGGGCCCCGCCTCCACGATCCGGAAGGTGCCGCCCGGATCCTCCTGCTCCCCGCGCGCCCCGAACGCCAGCGGGTAGTGGCTGTGCGCCCCGAACCCGACATCGGCCAGCCACTCGCCCCCGTCCACCGTCCGCACCCGCAGCGCCAGATGGTCGTACGGGATCCCGAGCCGCCCTTCCTCGCCGTACACCCGCCCCGCGAGCAGCGTGACATCGAAGCCGAGCGCGGCGAGCAACACCCCGAACGCTCCGTTGAGTTCGTAGCAGAACCCTCCCCGCCCCGCTCCCACCACCTTGTCCAGCAGCCGCTTCTCCTCCAGCACGATCTCCTCTCCGAGGTGGACCGACAGGTTCTCGAAGGGCACGGTCTGCAAATGGCGCAGATGCAGTTCGCGCAGGACCTCCACGGTGGGCCACGCCGGGTGCTGGACTCCCAGGCGGCGGAGATATGCGTCAACCTGTGTGGGATTCATACCCTCAGTCTCGCGCCACCCACAGCGCTCCGCCGCCCTCGCCACCACCTCCGTTTCGGTCTCGGCCCCCGCCGACCGCCAGCGCGCCGTCCCGGTCGGTCCGCAGTACCGTCGCGCCCTGGGCCCGCAGCGCGGCGACCGTGCTGGGGGCGGGGTGGCCGTACGGGTTGTCCTCCCCGCAGCTGATCAGCGCGAGCCGCGGGGCGACCCGGCGTATCAGCTCCGGGTCCTGGTACGCCGAGCCGTGGTGGGCCACCTTGAGCACATCCACTCCGACCAGCCGGGCCCCCGCCGGCGATCTCAACAGCTCCCGCTGCGCCGGGGGTTCGAGGTCCCCCAGCAGCAGGAACCGCAGCCCCGCCGAGCGGACCAGCAGCGTGACACTGGCGTCGTTCGGCCCGTCCTCCGTCGCCGCAGGCGGGCGTGCCGTCGGCCACAGCACCTCCCAGGACAGCGCCCCCGTCCGCCGCTGTTCCCCGGCGACCGCACGCGTCACCGGAATCCGCCGCGCCGCCGCCTCCCGCCGTACGAACCCGGCCTGGTCCGGGGGCTCCTCCAGCCCCGTCGTCTCGATCGCCCCGACCGAACGTCCTCTCAGCACACCGGGCAGCCCCGCCACATGGTCCGCGTGGAAGTGCGTCAACACGACCAGCGGGATCCGGGTGATGCCGAGCGTGCGCAGACAGTGGTCGACGAGCGTGGGGTCGGGGCCCGCGTCCACCACCACACCCGTGCCGTCACCCGCCGCCAGTACCGTCGCGTCGCCCTGCCCCACGTCGCACATCGCCAGCCGCCAGCCCGGGGGCGGCCAGCCGGTGACCACCCGGGTCAGCGGGAGCGGCTGCACCACCGCCAGCACGAACAGCACCGCACAGCCGACGCACCACCAGGGATGCCTCAGCAGCCGTCGCCCGACGAGCAGCACGACCCCCGTGACCAGCGCCAGCAGCAGCGCCCCGGTCCAGCTCCCCGGCCAGTCCACACCCCCGCCGGGCAGCGCCGCCCCCGTGCGGGCGACATCCGCGATCCACCCCGCGGGCCAACTCGCGCACCAGGCAAGCCCCTTCGCCACCGGCATCGCCACGGGCGCCGCCGCCAGCGCCGCGAAGCCCAGTACCGTCGCCGGCGCGACCGCGAACTCCACGAGCAGATTGCACGGCACCGCCACCAGGCTCACCCGCGCCGACAGCACCGCGACCACGGGAGCGCACAGCGCC
The DNA here is from genome assembly GCF_040643855.1 of Streptomyces sp. NPDC047072. Lineage (NCBI taxonomy): Bacteria > Bacillati > Actinomycetota > Actinomycetes > Kitasatosporales > Streptomycetaceae > Streptomyces > Streptomyces sp. NPDC047072. Next base: position 75,594 of record NZ_JBEYVC010000027.1, read on the forward strand.
TGCGCGGCGGCCGCGGCCCCCAACGCCTCCGCGAGCCGGGGCGGCACCCCACGCCGGCGCAGGGCCGCGCCCCATCTCGGCGCGAGCGTGAGGAGGGCGCCGGTGGCCAGCACGGAGAGCAGGAAGCCGTAACTGCGGGCCAGCCACGGGTCGTACAGCACCAGCAGCAGGACGGCCGTCGCCAGCGCCGGGATCAGTGACCTGCGGCGCCCGGTCGCGAGGGCGAGCAGCGCGACCGCCCCGCAGGCCGCGGCCCGCAGCACACTCGGATCGGGGCGGCACACGACCACGAACCCGAGCGTGAGCGCCCCGCCGAGCAGCGCGGTCGTGCGCAGGGACACGCCGAGGCGGGGCGCGAGGCCGCGGCGCTCGGCAAGTTGAGCCATGCCGGGCGGGCCGAGGAGCAGGGCGAGCAGGATCGTCAGGTTGCTGCCGGACACCGCGAGCGTGTGGGCGAGGTCGGTCTCCTTGAACGCCTCGTCCAACTCGGGGGTGATCCGCGCGGTGTCCCCGACGACCAGTCCCGGCAACAACGCCCGCGCGTCCCCCGACAGCCCGTCGGTCGCCTCCCGCAACCCGCCCCGCAACCGCCCCGCCAACTCCTGCGCCCCGGAAGCCCCCTTCACGACCTCGGGCGCCCCCCGCCGATCCCCCACCCGCAACACACCGGCGACCCGATCACCCCCCACCAGGGCCGGCACCAGGCGCCCACGCAGACGCACACGTGTCGAGGGCAACAGGTTCAGCCAGGGCGACGGGGCGATCCTCTCGGGTTCACCGGTACCGGCACCCGCACCCGCGTCCACGATCACCAGCACCGGTGCTCGTGTCGTCGCCGCCGTACCGTCCGCCGTTTCCACCCGGCGGACGTCCGCCTCGATCACCACGGCCGTCGGGGCCGCGTGATCCCCCTTGATGCGGGGGCGGGTGAGCCGGGGGTCGGAGGTCAGCTCCACCTCCGCGGTCACGGTGGCATAGCGCCGGGCCAGTTCGGGCACCGGCCCTCGGCGCAGATCGGCCCCGTGCAGCCCGGCGGACACCGCGGCAGCCGCGACACAGAGCAGCACGGCGCCCACGGCAATCCGCCCGGTCCCGCGCGGGTGCGGTCCGCGCCACCACCCCGACAGCAACACGCAGCCCACGACGAGACACCCGGCCACGATCCCCACGAGCCACTCCGACGGAGCGTCCAGACTCAGCGCGGCGGTCGCCCAGGCGCCCAACGCTGGCGGTACGAGCCGCAGATCCGTGGGCCCTTCCAGCCGGGGATGAGCCACACCGAGCCGCTTTCCGGAGAGCGTGTGCACATCGGGGGCGGCGTGCGCACCAGAAGCTGCGTGCACATCGGAGGCGCCACGTGCGTCGGCAACAGCGCCCGCGTCAGAGACCGCGTGCACATCCGAGACGGTGTGCACATCGGACCGGTCCCCCACCCCCGTGCCGCCCCGCCCCGCAGACCCCCCGCCATCCCCGACACCCCGGCTCACGGCCGCACCAGATCCCTCAGATCGGCAAACCGCCGATCCCCGATGCCGTTGACCTCCCTCAGCTCGTCCACCGAGCGGAAACCGCCGTGCTGGGTGCGGTAGTCGACGATGTGCTGGGCCAGCACAGGGCCGACACCGGGGAGGGTGTCCAGCTGGTCCACGGTCGCCGTGTTGAGGGAGACGGGAGCCGCGCCCGCCCCGACCGCCCCGCCGGCCACGGGCGCGCCGCCCGCACCCGGCACCGGCGCGGGCGTCCCGCCCACGACCACCTGCTCGCCGTCCACGAGGAACCGCGCCCGGTTGAGCGCGTCCGTGTTCGTCCCGGGCCGCACCCCACCCGCCGCCCGCAGCGCGTCGGCGACCCGCGAGCCGGCCGGCAAGGTCTTCACCCCCGGCTCACGCACCTTCCCGCCGACGTCCACGACGATCTCGGCCCCGGCCTGCCCTCCAGCACTCGGCACCCCGGCCGCGGCGGTCGGCCCGGGCTGCTCCTTCCCCTGCCCGCCCTCCCCGAACGGAGCGGCCGCGCGCACCACTTCGGGCGCTTGGACAGACTGGGGCCGGCCGGTCCAGAAGTGCTGGGCGGCGAAGACCGCGGCGACGACGAGCAGCACCGAGAGCGCGACCACGTTCCGCCGCTCCAGCCCGCACCGGGCCTGCACCCACACGGGCAACCGCTCCCGCAGAGCAGGCCCAACCCGCTCCCGCCAGCCCCCAAGCCCCGAAGGAGCCCCGGGCCACGCCTCCACCCCATCGTCCCGGAACGACCGCCGCTCCCCAGAACCCGAAGAACCCGAAGCGTCCAGCCCCCACCGCCGCCCTCCCGACGGCCGAGCGTCGCGAGCCGGCACCCCGTCAGCGGAGGGCCGAACTTCACGAGCCGATCCCTCGTCCTCGGAGGGCCAAGCCTCCCCGGACAACCGCCCGCCCCCCGACGACCAAGCCTCCCGAATCTCCCGAGCGTCAACGCCCGGCGGCCCCTCCCCGCCTGACGAACCCCCTTCACCAACCCCGCCCACGTCAACACCCGACCCCGGGTGCACACCCCCCGCCCGCTCCGCAAAAAGCACCTCCGCCCTCCGACGGAGTTCCTCCGCCGACGCGGCATGCCGTGGACGGCCCCGCTCCCGCGCCCCCGGCGGACGCCGATGGCGGGAGCGCCCGTCGGAGCGGGGCCCACGGCCCGGCCCACTGGTCGCGGTCGCTGTGCGTGAACGTGATCGAAGTGCCATGCGCCGAGGATGGAGCACACCCCGGCCCCCGCGATGATCATGCTCAATTCCCGGGGATTACTCCCCAGTTGTGGAAAACTCCGCCACCCACACGAGTGATCACCCCGCACCGGGGCGCCCACCACCCCTCACCGAGGCGAGACCACAACCCCCAACAACCCGGGCCCGGTATGCGCCCCGATCACCGCCCCGACCTCGCTCACATGCAGATCCGCCAGCCCCACGACCCGCCCCCGCAACCGATCCGCCAGCGCCGACGCCCGGTCCGGCGCCGACAGATGGTGCACCGCGATGTCGACCGGCGCGCTGCCCGCCCGGTCCGCCGCGATCTCCTCGAGACGCGCGATGGCCCTCGAAGCCGTCCGCACCTTCTCCAGCGGCTCGATCCGCCCCCCGTCGAGCTTCAGCAGCGGCTTCACCGCCAGCGCCGACCCGAGGAGGGCCTGCGCCGCCCCGATCCGCCCGCCGCGCCGCAGATAGTCGAGGGTGTCGACGTAGAAGTAGGCGGACGTGCCCGCGGCCCGCTTCTCCGCCGCGGTGACCGCCTCGTCCACCGTGCCCCCGGCCTCCGCGGCCTCGGCGGCGGCGAGCGCGCAGAAGCCGAGGGCCATCGCGATCATGCCGGTGTCGACGACCCGCACCGGCACCGGCGCCTCGCGCGCCGCCAGGACGGCCGCGTCGTAGGTCCCGGAGAGCTCGGCGGACAGGTGCAGGGAGACGATGCCGGTGGCGCCGGACTCGGCGACCTTGCGGTAGTGCTCGGCGAAGAGCTGGGGGCTGGGTCGCGAGGTGGTGACGGGCCGCCGCTTCTGGAGTGCCTGGGCCAGCGAGCGGGTCGAGATCTCGGTGCCCTCCTCCAGCGCCCGGCCGCCGACCACCACGGTCAGCGGCACCGCCGTGATGCCGTGACGCTCCATCGTCCCCTGCGGCAGGTAGGCCGTTGAATCCGTGACGATCGCGACATGGCGGGACATGAGCTGGAGGTTACCTGCCGTAGCGTCGGGGCGGCAGCCCGGCCCCGTCCGCCTGGCCAGTCCTTGACCGGATCAAGTCGTGCTCTCGGGACGGGGTTTCCTCTGCCAGGGGTAGGCGGGACGCGGGCCCTGCGGAGTGATGGCGGGCCGCGTCGGCTCCTCGGCCGTACGGGAGCGGGGCGGGTCGGTCCAGGTCTGCTCTTTCGCGGGCTCCGCGGCGCCCTCGGCGGCGCCGGCCTCCGGCCACGGGGGCGGCGCGGGCGTCTGGGTGGTCGTCCAGTGCCGCAGGGCGCCGGACTCGACGTCGATCTGCGCGCTCAGCGCGTCCAGGTCGTCGTCGGCGAACCGGCGGGCCCGGTCGCGGGCCGCCCAGCGCAGGGAGTCCGCCGACTGCGTGATCCGCTCGGTGCGCTCCCGCAGGCCGGGCAGGCGCTCGGCGAGGGTCGCCCGGTCCGGCTCGGACTCCAGGCGCTTGAGCTCGCCGTCCAGCTCGTGGCCGTGGGCGCTGAGCCGCTGGAAGAGGCCGAGGGACTCCTTGAGGGACTCGTCCTCGGCGACGCCCGCGTGCAGCGCGTCCTGGGTGGCCCGCATGGAGGTGCGCAGCTTCAGCCGCAGCTGGGCCAGTTCGCCCGCCGGGCCGAGCTGGGCGAAGGACTTGGCGCGCAGGGTGTGGTCCTCGACCGTGCGCCGGGCCTGGGTGATGGTGCGGTCCACTCCGCGCTTGGCGGCGCCGACGACCTTCACCGTGGCATAGACGCCGAGGACCATGAAGAGCACGAAGAGCAGGGCCACGATTGCGATCACTGCTTCCACGACTCCTCCTCGGACGGCACGGCACGCCCCGCGCCGCTCTTCCAAGGTAAACGCAAAGGGCAGGCCCGGAGTTCCAGAAAAACCCCGAACCTGCCCTTAGGGGATCACCCCGTGACGATGTTCACCAGCTTCGGCGCCCGCACGATCACCTTGCGGATCCCCGCCCCGTCCAGCGCCGCCACGACCTTCTCGTCGGCCAGCGCGGCCTTCTCCAGCTCCTCCTCGGAGATGGCCGGCGAGACCTCCAGCCGGGCCTTGACCTTGCCCTTGATCTGGACCACGCAGGTCACCGTCTCGTCGACGACGTAGGCCGGGTCGGCGACCGGGAAGTCCTGGTGGACCACCGAATCACCGTGCCCCAGCTTGTGCCACAGCTCCTCGGCGATGTGCGGGGCCAGCGGCGCGATCAGCAGCACCAGCGGCTCGGCGATCGCACGCGGCACCGCCCCGCCCGCCTTGGTCAGGTGGTTGTTCAGCTCGGTGACCTTGGCGATGGCGGTGTTGAACCGCAGCCCCTCCAGGTCCTGGCGCACACCGTCGATCGCCTTGTGCAGCGCGCGCAGGCTCGCCTCGTCGGGCTCGGTGTCGACGACGGTCACCTCGCCGGTGGCCTCGTCGATCACGTTGCGCCACAGCCGCTGCAGCAGCCGGTACTGGCCGACCACCGCGCGCGTGTCCCACGGCCGGGAGACGTCCAGCGGGCCCATCGCCATCTCGTACAGGCGCAGGGTGTCGGCGCCGTACTCCTCGCAGATCGCCTCGGGAGTGACGGCGTTCTTCAGGGACTTGCCCATCTTGCCCAGCTCGCGCTTGACGGGCTCGCCCTCGAAGAAGAACTGCCCGTCCCGCTCCTCGATCTCGGCGGCCGGCACCGGGAAGCCCCGGCTGTCGCGGTAGACGAAGGCCTGGATCATGCCCTGGTTGAACAGCTTGTGGAACGGCTCGGCCGAGGAGACGTGCCCCAGGTCGAACAGCACCTTGGACCAGAAGCGCGCGTACAGCAGGTGCAGCACGGCGTGCTCGGCGCCGCCGACGTACAGGTCGACACCGCCGTGCGGCTGCCCCTCGCGCGGGCCCATCCAGTACCGCTCGATCTCCGGGTCGACCAGCACCTCGCTGTTGTGCGGGTCCAGGTAGCGCAGCTCGTACCAGCACGAACCCGCCCAGTTGGGCATGGTGTTGGTCTCGCGGCGGTACGCGCGCGGGCCGCGGCCGTCGCCCAGGTCCAGGGTGACGTTCACCCAGTCCTCGTTGCGGGACAGCGGGGTCTCCGGGGAGGTGTCCGCGTCGTCCGGGTCGAAGGTGCGCGGCGAGTAGTCCTCGACCTCGGGCAGCTCCAGCGGCAGCATCGACTCGGGCAGCGAGTGGGCGACGCCGTCCTCGTCGTAGACGATCGGGAAGGGCTCGCCCCAGTAGCGCTGGCGGCTGAACAGCCAGTCGCGCAGCCGGAAGTTGACGGTCCCCTCGCCGATGCCCCGGCTCTCCAGCCACTCGGTGATGCGCGCCTTGGCGTCGACGACGCCCAGGCCGTCCAGGGAGACGCCCTCGCCGTGGGAGTTGACGATCGTCGCGTCGTACGAGACGAAGGCGTCGTCCCACCCGGAGGTGTCGGTGTCCCGGCCGTCGGTCGGCTCGACCACACAGCGGATCGGCAGCTCGAAGGCGCGCGCGAAGGCGAAGTCCCGGCTGTCGTGCGCCGGTACGGCCATGATCGCGCCGGTGCCGTAGCCCATCAGGACGTAGTCGGCGATGAAGACGGGGATCTGCTCGCCGTTGACCGGGTTGGTCGCGTAGGCGCCGGTGAAGACGCCGGTCTTGTCCTTGGCCTCGGCCTGGCGCTCGACGTCCGACTTGGAGGCGGCCTGCGCGCGGTAGGCGGCGACGGCCTCGCCCGGGGTCGCGTGCCCGCCGGTCCACACGTCGTGGGTGCCCTCGGGCCAGGCGGCCGGGGTGAACTTCTCGACCAGCGGGTGCTCCGGGGCCAGCACCATGTAGGTCGCGCCGAACAGGGTGTCCTGGCGCGTGGTGAAGATCGTGACGTGCTCGCCGTCGATCGGGAAGTCGACGCGGGCGCCCTCGGAGCGGCCGATCCAGTTGCGCTGCTGCAGCTTGATGGCCTCGGGCCAGTCCAGCTCGTGCAGGTCGTCCAGCAGCCGGTCGGCGTAGGCGGTGATGCGCATGTTCCACTGGCGCAGCTTGGCCTTGAAGACCGGGAAGTTGCCGCGCTCGGAGCGGCCGTCGGCGGTGACCTCCTCGTTGGCCAGCACAGTGCCCAGGCCGGGGCACCAGTTGACCGGCGAGTCGGAGGCGTAGGCCAGCCGGTACTCGCCCAGGATGTCGGCGCGAGCGGCCGCGGACAGCTCGCTCCAGGACACAGCACCGGGAACCGCACGCTCACCGGACTCGAACTGCGCGACCAGCTCGGCGATCGGGCGGGCCTTGTCCGCCTCGGTGTCGTACCAGGAGTTGAAGATCTGCAGGAAGATCCACTGGGTCCAGCGGTAGTAGTCCGGGTCGATCGTGGCGAACGACCGGCGCTTGTCGTGGCCCAGGCCCAGCCGGCGCAGCTGGGACTTCATGTTGGTGATCGCGGCCTCGGTGGTGACCCGCGGGTGCTCACCGGTCTGCACGGCGTGCTGCTCGGCGGGCAGGCCGAAGGCGTCGAAGCCCAGGGTGTGCAGGACGTTGTGGCCCGTCATGCGCTGGAAGCGGGCGGAGACGTCGGTGGCGATGTAGCCCAGCGGGTGGCCGACGTGCAGGCCCGCACCGGAGGGGTACGGGAACATGTCCATGATGAACTTCTTTGGCCGGGCGGCCAGTTCCGCGTCGCCCGCCAGGTCGCCCTTGGGGTTCGGCGCCGCGTAGGTGCCCTCGGCGTCCCAGAAGTCCTGCCAGCGTGCCTCGATGTCGGCCGCGACGGCGGCCGTGTAGCGGTGCGGCGCGGCCGCTTCGGCGGCGGCAGCGGGGTTCGTCTCGCTCATGGTCCTCAAAGCTCCATCGATCGTCTCTGCCGGCGGTTACGTCCCTGGGGAAACGAAAAATCCCCTCACACAGGAGGGGACGCCGCGCCGATTCCGACCCGTCCGGTCAACCGGCGGTCGGGACTGATCAGCGCGGCTCGCTAAGCAGAAGGCGTACGGCACGCATGGCGTCAGAGTACCGCAGCCGTTGAGCAAGCCGCGACGCGCTTACGTATGCCCTCTTGGCACCGGGTGCCCCGACAGGTAACCGACCTCACAGAGAAGGATTACTTCGCGTAACAACCACTAAGGGACATCACAACGGCCCCGTAGTCGTTTGATAACAACGCAATAACTCAAACGTCGTACCGATCGGTATGGCGCCGCTTAGAGTGCGGCAGCGGGACCGCTTTCCCGAACTGCTCGGAGTTGCCCCCATGAACCCTCGTAGTAACAGCTCGCTCCCCAAGCCGGGCCGCTCGGCCTACGGCATGGCGTCGGCTGCCGTCCTGCTCCTCATACCCGTGATCGTGCTGATCGGAGGCGAGCGGGTCCGCGACTTCCTGAACTTCGGCGCGGGCGTGCTCTCCCTCGTCTCCCTCAGCTGCTCGGTGATCTGGGGACTCGTCGCCCAGGACCGGATCTTCCTCACGACCCAGCAGCGGATCGTGGGACAGGCCGTGCACCGGACGACCGCGGTCGCCTCCATCGCGTTCCTGCTGCTGCACATCACCACGAAGATCGCGCTCGACCACACCCAGCTCATCGCCGCCCTGATCCCCTTCTCGCTGGGCATCAGCGGCAGCGCCGGCCTGATCGGCCTCGGCTCGGCGGCCGGTCTGCTCATGATCTTCGTCGGCATCACCGGCGCCCTGCGCAGCCAGTTCGCCTCCCCCGCCGAGGTCGCGGCCCGCTGGCGCGCCATGCACATGCTGGCCTACCCGGCCTGGTGCGCCGCACTGGTCCACGGCCTGTACGCGGGCCGCGCGGCGAAGCCGATCTTCACCATCATGTACGGCCTCTGCTTGCTCGGCGTCACGGCGGCCCTCGCGCTGCGGGCGGCGCCCCGCCCGGTCAAGCGCAGGATCGCCGACCGGATCGGCGCGGTCCTCGGCACCGAGGACCGCATGGGCCGCGACGAGCTGGAGGCCAGCCGGGCCCGGATCTCGGAGTCCGCGCTGCCCGGTTACGAGGGCGCTCGCGAACCCCGCAACGCCCGCTCGGCCCCCGCCTACGACACCCCGGCCCCGGAACCCGCGGGCAACGGGTTCGCCGCCGCCTACCGGGCCGTCACGCCCAACCCGCGCGCGCAGCAGTCCTTCGGCGCCGACCAGACCGCCCGGATGAACCTGTCCGACATGCAGGCCACGGAGGCGATCCCCCGCGTCGACAACGGCGGCAGCACCTCGGGCAGTTGGCCGATCCCGTCCCCGCCCCCGGTCGGCGAGGCGCCGCCGTCGTCCTACGACCCGATGCAGGACACCGGATACAACATCCCCGCCTATGGCAATTCGGGCACCGCCAGCTATCTCAACAGTGATGCGTACAACACCGGTGAGTCGAACACCGGTTATGGCACGTACAACGGGAACGACACGTACAACAGCGGTCCCGCCAACGAACAACCGCCCGGTGACTCGTACAACTTCGACGCACCGGGCTCGGGCGAACCTTGGAACATGCCTTCCGGAGGCTATAGGTGAACGAGGCCCTGCCCGACGTCCCGGAAGTCCGCGTGGTCGGACTTCCCCAGCTCACGTCGGGCTTCGACCTTGTCGAGCGACTCGATCTGCCCATGCACCTCAAGGTGCACGGGCCTCTTGAACCCATGGGCGGCGAGCAGCTCGCGAAGCTCTCCGAAGCCATCAACCTGAAGGGGCGCGGCGGTGCCGGCTTCCCCTTCCACAAGAAGCTGCGCTCGGTCGCCGAGGCCGCGATCAAGCGCGGCATCCGGCCGGTCGTCGTCGTCAACGGCAGCGAGGACGAACCGGCCTGCCGCAAGGACACGGTGCTCATCAACCGTGCCCCGCACCTCATCCTGGACGGCGCCCTGCTGGCCGCCGAGGCGCTGGGTGCCCGCACCCTCGTGATCGGTGTCACCCGGGAGTCCACCCAGCGGTCCATGGAGGCCGCCCTCGCCGAACGCGGCCTGAGCAACGGCCGCAGATCCGCTCTACGCGCGCGCGTGCAGCGCAACCCCGTGCGCATGGTCACCGGCGCGGCCGCCTCCCTGATCCGCTCGATCGACGGCGGCCCGGCCATCCCGCCCGGCCGCAAGGTCAGCGCCTCGCAGAACGGCGTCGGCGGCGCACCGACCCTCCTGTCGAACGCCGAGACCTTCGCCCAGCTGGCCATCGCCGCCCGCATCGGCCCCGAGCGCTACGGCAACACCGGTCTCTACGACGAGCCGGGCACCGTCATGCTCACGGTCTCCGGCGCGGTCGCCCGCCCGATGGTGATCGAGGTCCCCACGGGCGTGCCGCTGCGCTACGTCCTTCAGCTCGCCGGCGCCCCGCCGGTCCCGCAGGGTGTGCTGACCGGCGGCTACCACGGCAAGTGGATCGACGCGGCGACCGTCAACGAGGCGATCGTCTCCCGCAACTCCCTGGACGCCGTGGGCGGTGCGCTCGGCGCCGGTGCGATCCTGCCGATCACTCAGGACACCTGCCCGCTGGGCGAGTCACTGCGCGTGGCCCAGTGGCTGGCCGAGGAGAGCGCGGGCCAGTGCGGCCCCTGCTACCTCGGTCTGCCGGCCGCCGCGCGCGGCATGGAGGACATCCTCAACGGCGGCGGCCCGGCCGCCCTGGAGGCGCTCAAGCAGGTCGCCAAGAACGTGAAGCGGCGCGGCGCGTGCTCGCACCCGGACGGCTCCGCGATGTTCCTGGAGTCGACCATCAAGGCGTTCACCGACGACCTGGCCGCCCATGTCCTCGGAAACGGCTGCGGACGGCCCGTGGAGGGCGTTCTGCCGCTCTTCGAGGGCGGCAGGATGCCGACGGGCATCCCGGGCGGCGGCGAGCCCGAGGAGGACAACGGCCCGAGCCGCCAGAAGATCTACGTCGACTGGACGCTGTGCCGGGGCCACGGCCTGTGCGCCGACATCCTCCCCGAGGTCTTCGAGCTCGGCGCCGACGGCTTCCCGACCGTCGCCCAGGCCCAGGTGCCCCGCTACGCCGAGGCGAAGGCGCTGCGCGCGGTGCGCCGCTGCCCCGCACCCACGATGACCATGGACCGCGGAACCCGCTCCAGGTTCAGGACGTTGTCCGAGTCCATGATCGTCCGGCCGTCGAACTCGACCGTGTCCGG